>JAGCXU010000180.1 GCA_017961145.1 Bacteroidaceae bacterium
GACGAATTCACGTCTGCAAGGTAAGAATACCAACTATATACATAAGAAGAGAGCCCGAAAAAGATTCGAGCTCTCTTTTGTTTGCAACTATGATTCTTTATTTGGCAGGAATCTTTGCAACCCTTCTTGCATGGCGACCACCTTCGAAGGGTGTCTGCAGGTATTCGTTCATGATGGCATCGGCCTCCTCATTCGTGATGAAGCGACCAGGCATCACAAGCACGTTGGCATCATTATGCTGGCGAGCAAGGTGAGCTATCTCAGGCTTCCAGCAAAGTGCAGCACGAATGCCTTGATGCTTGTTGAGCGTCATGCTGATGCCTTCCCCGCTGCCGCAGATGGCAATGCCTTTCTCGCATTCCCCTGCCTCTATTCCCTTTGCAAGAGCATGCCCATAGTCAGGATAATCGCAACTCTCTTCGCTATTAGTTCCGTAGTCTTTATACTCGAAACCTTTCTCGTCAAGATACTCCTTTACATGCTTCTTGAGAGCAAAACCAGCATGATCGCTTGCCAATCCTATCATGACAGTATCTTCTTTACTTGATTATATACGTTTTCTGCTGTGAAGCCGAGTTTTTCGTCGAGCACTTTGTAGGGAGCAGAGAAGCCGAAGCTGTCGAGGCCCCAGATGGTGCTGCTTGGATGAGCGCCAATAAGGAAGCTTTGCAGGTTGACAGGCAGGCCGGCTGTGAGGCCAAAGACCTTTGCTCCATCAGGCACTACACTCTTCTGGTAGGCGATGGGTTGTTCGCGGAAGAGGCCTTCGCTGGGCACACTGACGATGCGAACCTTGTAACCATCTTGGCGAAGGAGATTTGCTCCTGCAACGAGAGTGCTTACCTCCGATCCTGTTGCAACCAAAACGACATCGGGGTTCTCGTCGCTTCCTGCCACGATGTAGCCGCCCTTGCGAGCCTGTTCGTAGTCGTTGCCTTCTGGCAGATTCTCGATGTTCTGACGGCTGAGAATGAGGGCTGTAGGCGTGTCCGTGTTCTCCATTGCCATGGCCCAAGCAACGGTAGTTTCCTTAGCATCTGCAGGCCTGAGGACGAGCACAGAGTTCTTGCCGTTGTGGTTCTTCAGTTTCTCCATCAGGCGGATTTGAGCTTCCTGCTCGACTGGTTCGTGCGTAGGTCCGTCCTCGCCAACGCGGAATGCATCGTGCGTCCATATGAACTTCACAGGCACTTGCATCAAGGCAGCCATACGGACAGCGGGCTTCATGTAGTCGGAGAAGACGAAGAACGTTCCGCAAGCAGAGATGACGCCTCCGTGGAGCATCATACCAATGCAACAGCATGCCATCGTAAGCTCTGCAACGCCTGCCTGCAAGAAGTTTCCGCCAGGGTTATCGCGAGAGATGACTGTGGCACCACCTTTGATGAAACCGTCCGTCTTGTCGGAGTTGCAGAGGTCGGCAGAGCTGACTATCATGTTGGGGACCTGTTTTGCGAGCAGAGAGAGACAAACGCTCGAGGCATTGCGAGTCGCATCGTTGGGCTTCTGCTCGATGCTCTGCCAGTCAACCTTAGGCAGTTTGCCTGCAAACCAGTCTTTGAGTTGAGCGGCTTTCTCTGTGTTCTGTGCTGCCCAAGCCTCTTCCTCTTCATGACGAGCTGCTGCAATCGTTTCCAGTTCCTTGAGTCGAGCCTCATAGAGTTCTGCCACTTCTGGGAAGATGGCGAAGGGCTCGTCAGGATTACCTCCCAAGTTGGTGATGGTATTGCGGAAAGCGTCGCCGCCAAGCGGAGCTCCGTGCGTCTTGCAGTTGCGTTCGTAGCTGCTTCCGTCTTCCTTGAGAGCGCCTTTGCCCATGATGCAGTGGCCGATGATGAGCGTCGGCTTGCCTGAGACGGCCTTTGCTTTGTCGAGAGCCTGACGGATCTGCTCCACGTTGTTGCCTTCAATCTCAATCACTTCCCAGCCACATGCGCGATACCTCATAGCTGTGTCCTCTGAGGTCACAACGGACGTCTCTGTCGAGAGCTGGATGTCGTTGGAGTCGTAGAACATGACGAGGTTGTCGAGCCCCAGTTTGCCTGCGATGCGGGCTGCTCCCTGACTGATTTCCTCCTGAATGCCGCCGTCGCTGATATAGGTGTAGATAGTTTCCTCCTTGAAAGTCGGATTGCCCGTCTTTGCATAGATGAACTTAGCTGCGATGGCTGCTCCAATGGCATACACATGGCCTTGTCCCAGGGGGCCTGAGCTGTTCTCTATGCCTCGCTCGTAGCAGACTTCAGGATGGCCTGGAGTAGGGGATTCCCACTGACGAAGCTGCTGGATTTCTTCGAGTGTGAACTTCCCCGTGAGCGTCAGTTCTGCATAGAGCATCGGCGCCATATGACCCGGGTCGAGGAAGAAGCGGTCGCGGCCTTCCCAAGTCGGGTTCTTGGGGTCGAACTGCAGATATTCACTGTAGAGGACGTTGATGAAGTCGGCTCCGCCCATAGCGCCTCCAGGATGTCCACTCTTTGCTTTCTCCACCATTGCTGCTGCCAGGATGCGGATATTGTCGGCAGCGCGGTTCATTAGGGATGTGCTGTTCATATATTGTTAGGACTAGTTCTATTTCGCCTACAAAGTTACTGCTTTTTTTCGAGAATTGCAAGCACTCAAGTCTAAAAAAGCACATAATATGTGACTGGTGAGTGATTTTAGAGAAAAGTGGCAGATGGTCTTGAACATTTTGTATTACAGTATTACAGATTACAGTTTTCTCAGGAGCAACGAAATCTGCGAACACAAAATTTTATAATATATATATATATATTATAAGCATAATAATACCATAAATTTCTTGTTCTTCAATTGTCAAATTGTCCACATCAAACTGAAAATGTACCCCTCGCTCAAAAAACTGTAATCTGTAATACCGTAACGCCCCCATTGCCAGTTTTTGAGAGCGTGCTTTTTTGCGTGCTTTTTTTAAGGAATCATTTGCATGCGCGCGCAAAATGTTGTACCTTTGCAATTGAATTAAGAGAAGAACTCTTGGCATCGAAAACTGGCCATTTTCTCTGCTAGAACTACGCTCTGAGATTCAATTGCGAGCCTGCTCACGCTCGACCATCAGAGAACAAGTTCTCATGGTACTCGCTAAATCGCAGACTTGTCAACGTGAAAGATGAGGGAACTACTGCAGGGTAAACTCGGATTTTCACACGTGATGTTTGCAAAAACTTCACACGTTAACTGGGCCAACTACACATGTGATGTTTATCGACGTGGCACGTGCCGCCAACCCACTCGACAAAAGCCTCTTCCTGCTGGAGCGGATACCAGCTAAGGAGGCAACAGGCTTCATCCATTTCCACGACGACTGGACCTTGCTGGAGGGTTCCGTCGGGCAGGAGGATATCGTGGAAGGCGCGTTTCATCGGCGGCGGCGGTTGATGCGTTGTGGGATGCCTTGCTGAGGACGGATGGGGTTCGGGTTCTCCTTTACGACGTTTATCTTCTTTTCCTTGGGCTGACTTTCGCGCACCTGGAGGGGAGAAAGGCGTTCAGTCTTCTGCTTGGGAAGCGTGTCGGCATCGAGCGAGTCAGTACGAAGCGTATCGGCAGGAACCTTCGGTGCAACAGGCTGCGGCTTATGCATGCGTATCAACTGTATCTCGCTCACGAGCAACGGCTTGGGCTGGTCTGCACCTTTCACGGGAGGCAAATATATGAAGCCGGAAATGGAACGGAGATTGAGGCTGTCGATTGCTCTGCCAGGAACGTGACGCATCTCGTTCTTTGGCCTGTTCCTCAACAAGTCGTTGATGCAACAAACTGTGTCGTTGTCATAGTAGAAGTTGAGCAGGGCAATGGCTTCGTTGTTCATGGAGCGTCCCACGAACTGCGTCTTGAATCGCCAAATGAAACTGTCGCCAGCCTTGAAGGTGGTGTCGGCTTTCATCGTGAAAGAATAGATGCATTGCACTGGATTTGCAACAATGCAGGCAAAGTCTTTCCCAAGCCAAATGTTGGCCGTGTCGCCTTCGTTGGTCAAAGAAGCAAATTGGTCCTGATTGGAGGATAACTCAAGTCCCATTCGCTCAGCCTGTGCCTGAACGCGCGTGACCACGTTGTCGTAAATTTCCGCGAAATCTTCAGCTCGTCCGCTCCAATAGATCATCGAGGAATCAAATTCAGCCTCTGTGATGCGATGCTTTCTGAAGACGGCTTGAATGTAATTGTAGCGTGCAATGTCGGTATTTTCGCTTTGTGCCTCTGCCATTCCTTGCGCCAAATGGAAGTCCACAAGAACGTCCGTCATATCATCCTCGTCCAGAATGCCGCTCGGCAAGGAAGGAGAGCAAGCCACCAACAACGAAGTCAGCAGTATGAGGAGAGAGGCGAGACGTTTCATTTAAAAACGTTCTTGTTGTGGAAAATGATAAGGGCAATGACGCCACAAGAGATGCTGGCATCAGCAAAATTAAAGATGGGGCTAAAAAAAATGAAGTGCTCTCCACCTATGTATGGCAGACTTGAAGGCCAATCCCATTCGACAAGTGGGAAGTAAAACATGTCCACCACACGTCCGAGCATCAATTGTCCGTATCCTGTGCCCCAAGAAACAAGTTCGGCAATGTGGGGCGCAGGCGGATTGTTGAATATCATGCCATAGAACATGCAGTCGAAGATGTTGCCTGCAGCTCCAGCAGTTATCATCGTCAGGCAGACCAGATAGCCCCAACCGATGCCTCGTCTGATGCATCTGCAAATGTACCAGATAAGCAAAACGACTGCTGCAATACGGAACGACGTGAGGAACCACTTTGGAATGACCTCCATGCCAAATGCCATTCCATCATTCTCAGTGAAGAGAATCTGGAACCAGTCCGTCACTTTGATGCTCTGATGCAGATACATACCTGTCTTGACCGCCACTTTGATGACTTGGTCAACAACGACGATGGCGACAGCAAGAGCTACGGAGGCTAATGTTTGTGCCTGCTTGCGAGTCATTAGCGTTTTTTGTCGCGAGCTTGCTTGGCCTCAATGGAGAGGGTGGCGTGAGGCACAGCGCGAAGGCGTTCCTTTGGAATCAGTTTGCCAGTCTCGCGGCAAATGCCATAGGTCTTGTTCTGGATGCGAACCAGTGCAGCCTGCAGGCCAGTAATGAACTTCTGGGCGCGCATGCATTCGTTCATGAGGCTCTCTTTGGAAAGTGTCTCAGAACCTTCCTCGAGGGTGTGGTAAGTAGAGTGGGTCTCTGCCTCATCTACGCCATCACCATTAATCTTTTGCATGAGTATCTCATAGTCGCTCTTGGCCACTGCAAGTTTCTCGTTGATGAGTTGGCGGAACTCCTCGAGCTCCTCGTCGGAGTACCTTACTTTGTTTTCTTCCATATCTTTTTACTCTTTTATATTTTGCTAACTGACAGTTCTGTGCCAAGTGTGATGTTGTCGGCCAGAACCTGTGATGCTATGTAGTCGCTGAACTTACTGAGGCAAGCACGGTTGTCATCGCTCTCAGGAATCGTGACGTTGATGCGATCAGTGATGTCGAAGCCGCTGTCCTTGCGAAGTGTCTGGATGCTGCGAATCAGTTCGCGTGCCACACCTTCGAGGCGCAGGTCTTCTGTGATGGTGAGGTCGAGGGCAACAGTCAGCGTGCCTTCGTTGGTAACGCTCCAACCTGGGATGTCTTGGCTGAAGACTTCGATGTCCTCGAGGTCAACGGTTACCTGTTCGCCTGTGTCAAGCGTGAGTGGCAGATGTTCCTTTGCTTCGAGCTCTGCAATCTGTTCCTGACTCATTGCCAGAACTGCTGCGTTGACGCTCTTCATCAGCTTGCCGAACTTCTTGCCCATCGTGCGGAAGTTGCACTTCACTTGCTTGACGAGCATTCCTTCTGCCTCAACGAACTCGAGCTCCTTGACGTTCACTTCGTCGAGGATGAGTTGCTGCATAGCCTGGATGCGTTGTTGCAACTCAGCACTTGTGGCAGGGATGGCGATACGCTGTAGGGGTTGCTTCACGACAATCTGCTCCTTCTTGCGGAGAGAGAGAATCATGCTCGTAACTTGCTGAGCGAGAGCCATGCGCTGTTCCTGTTCGATATCTATCTTTGCATCGTCTGCAACAGGGAACTTGGCGAGGTGAACGCTCTTTGTTTCGCCCTTACCAGTTGCGTCGTTCAGGTCTCTCCAAAGACGGTCTGCATAATAGGGAGCGATGGGAGCCATCAGGCGAGCAACAGTTTCAAGGCAAGTGTAGAGCGTCTGATAAGCACTCAACTTGTCGAGACTCATGGCTGAGCCCCAGAAACGCTTCTTCGAGAGACGCACAAACCAGTTGCTGACGTTATCGACCACAAAGGTCTGAATGAGGCGACCTGCTCTTGTGGGCTCGTACTCTTCGTAGCATTGAGAAACCTCACGAATGAGGCTGTTCAGGCAGGAGAGTATCCAACGGTCCATCTCGGGGCGCTCGTTCATAGGCACATCAGGCTCTTCGTAGCACCAGCCGTCAACGTTGGCGTACATCGTGAGGAAAGAATACGTCTGGAAGAGCTTGCCAAAGAAGGTTCTGCTTACTTCCTGAACGCCTTCCTCGTCGAACTTCAAGTTGTCCCAAGGTGCGCTGTTCGTAATCATGTACCAGCGAACGGCATCGCTTCCGTACTTCTCTATCGCGCCAAATGGGTCAACGGCATTTCCAAGACGCTTCGACATCTTCATGCCGTTCTTGTCGAGTACGAGGCCGTTACTGATGACTGCCTTATAGGAAACACTATCAAAGACCATCGTGGCAATAGCGTGCAAAGTATAGAACCAGCCACGAGTTTGGTCGACGCCTTCTGCAATGAAGTCGGCAGGGAAGACGATTCCCTTGTCAAGCAACTCTTTGTTTTCGAAGGGATAGTGTATCTGAGCGTATGGCATAGCGCCTGAGTCGAACCAAACATCGATGAGGTCGAGCTCGCGCTTCAATACTGCGCCACTCTTGCCGACAAGCCAAATCTGGTCAACGTATGGGCGATGAAGGTCGATGCGGTCGTAGTTCTCCTGACTCATATCGCCTGGCACGAAGCCGCGTTCCTTGAGAGGATTGCTTGGCATCACACCTGCTGCAACTGCTTTCTCAATCTCGTTGTACAATTCCTCTACAGAGCCGATGCAAATCTCTTCGCGAGTGTCTTTGTTGCGCCAAATTGGAAGTGGAGTTCCCCAATAACGGGAGCGCGAGAGGTTCCAGTCGTTGAGGTTCTCGAGCCACTTGCCGAAGCGACCTGTACCTGTGCTTTCAGGCTTCCACAGAATGGTGTTGTTGAGTTCCATCATGCGCTCCTTGGCTGCCGAAGAACGGATGAACCAAGAATCGAGGGGATAGTAGAGAACGGGCTTGTCTGTTCGCCAGCAATGGGGATAGTTGTGGACGTGCTTCTCAATCTTGAAGGCCGTTCCTTCGTCCTTCATCTCGATGCACATCTTCACGTTGAGGTCCATCTCCTTTGCCGCAGCCTTCTCGTCGTACTTGCCACCCTCGTTGAACTTTGGGTCGTAGGCATTCTTGACGAAGTCGCCAGAGTGGTGCCAATAACTGTCGTTCACGCATGCCTTCACGAAGTCTTCGTCCATGTCGTCCTTCACGAAGTATTTGCCTGTGAAGTCCACCATCGGACGTGTGTCGCCTGCCTTGTCGATGATGAAGAGGCTGGGGATGCCTGCGTCCTTGGCCACCTTGGCGTCGTCTGCACCAAAGGTAGGAGCGATGTGAACGATGCCTGTACCATCTTCTGTGGTCACGTAGTCGCCTGGAATAACGCGGAAAGCTTCTGCACTCTTGTCGACTGCCTTTCCATCTACCAACTCGCAAGGTTTCACCCAAGGGAAGAGTTGCTCGTACTTCATGCCTACGAGGTCAGTTCCCTTTCCTCGCCAAAGAATCTCGAGTTCTTTGCCTTCTTCAGCTTGGAAGTAAGCAGAGAGTCGAGCCTCTGCAAGGATGTAAATGGCTTCCTCGTTAGTATAGGGATTGCTGCCCTTGACAGCAACATAATCAATCTTAGGACCTACGCAGAGGGCTGTGTTCGAAGGTAAAGTCCAAGGCGTGGTGGTCCAAGCCAAGACGTATATCGGATAATTCTGAATATTCAGATTATTCTGTGTCACCTTGAACTGTGCCGTTACTGTTGTGTCCTTTACGTCCCTGTAGCAGCCAGGTTGGTTGAGTTCGTGGCTCGACAGACCTGTACCTGCAGCTGGAGAGTAAGGCTGGATGGTGTAGCCCTTATACAGTAAGTCTTTCTGGTAGAGCTGCTTCAGGAGCCACCAGAGCGTCTCGATGTACTTGTTGTCGTATGTGATGTAGGGGTGCTCCATGTCGACCCAGTATCCCATCTTGTGGCTGAGGTCGGCCCACTCGCTCGTGTACATCATCACGTTTTCGCGGCACTTCTGGTTGTACTCCTCGATGCTGATGGTCTTGCCGATGTCTTCCTTCGTGATGCCGAGCTCTTTCTCTACGCCAAGCTCGACGGGAAGTCCGTGTGTGTCCCAGCCTGCCTTGCGCTTCACTTGGAAGCCCTTCATCGTCTTGAAGCGGCAGAAAGTGTCCTTGATGCTGCGAGCGAGGACGTGGTGAATGCCTGGATGTCCGTTAGCCGATGGGGGACCTTCGTAGAAGACGAACGAGGGACAGCCCTCTCTCTCGGACACACTCAGGTGGAAGACGTCTTCGTCATCCCATTGCTGAAGCACTTCCTTGTTCACATCGCTCAGGTTGAGCTTATTGCGTTCTGTGAATTTTTTGCTCATATTGTGTGCTTTGTTTTATTCCTTTTTATTTTGGTGTGCAAAGATACGAAATATATATTAAACTACAAAACACTATAGGAAAAAAAACAGAAAAGCCGTCCGAGAGTATTCTCGAACGGCATATTGGTTGATGAAATGTGGCGTGATTTTGAACTATCCCAGTGTCGTTTGCAAACATCACGTGTGACGTTTGCGATTATATAGTGTGACGTTTGCGATTTTAACGTGCCACGTTTGCAATCATCCCACGCCACGTTTTAGAGGTCGATGTTGAAGCCGACACCAAAGGTGTGGTTCTTGCGGGAGAAGACGTCAGTCTTGGGACCTGCTGCAGTCTGTGTCGTCACCTCGCGGTCTTGGTAGAAAGTGCACATATAGCCGAGGTCGATGCTGAGTCTGTTGGTAGCGTTGATGCGAACACCACCGCCAACCATGTTGTTCGACAGGTTGAATGAGAGGTCATTCATAAACTCATCATCCATGCCATATCTGGTGTTTTGCCAAGAACCTGAAATGGTGATGAGCTTGCAAATGTCATATTCAGCACCAAGAAGGAACTCGTGAGTATTGTGGTCGATGAGTTCTTCCTTGTTGAGGAACTTTGTGGAAACCTTGTCGAAGAACTGGTGGTAAGCGGCATTCAGACGCACTTTCTCGATGGGAGAGTACTGTACGCCAAGAGCCAGAAGTGCAGGAACGTCCTCACGAACCTTCTTGCCGTCTTCGAACTGACTGAGAATGTCGGCTGCCTTTTCTTTTACCAAATCCTCCACAACAATTATCTCGCTCTTGTTCTTGAGGTTCAATCTGGTTGGACTCTCATATTTTGCTGAAACATTCCACTTGTCGTTGATCTTCCAGTCAACACCCAGAATAATGGCTACGCCAAAAGCTGTTTGGTCGCAGTTCAGGTCTATACCGTAGTTGTTGAGAGGCACCTTGCCCACATTCGTGCTCACGATGGGATTGACAGCTCCGTTGTAGTTAGAAGTCGCATATAATCCGCGGACACCCACGAAACCTGCAACGTTATTGGTAAACTTGTATGTTCCACCGAGTTGCAAGCCGAAATGGTAGGACTTGCCTTTCATATAGCTGTTTAGCGTGTATCCTTGGAATTGTACTCCTTCAGGTAAAATGTTAGGAGCCATTTGATAGAGCACTCCTGAGTATGCTGCTTCGAAAGAGCCCAAGCCTTTGTCGAACTCACACTTGCCGCCACCACCGCTGATGGCAAAGTGTCCAGACAGGCTCCACTTGTCCTTATTATAAGATACGGTAATCGAGGGAACTGTGGGAGCAGTTGCTTTGCCCTCGAAACGATGTGTAATGTTGGGATTCTCGTAGTTTAGCTGGAAGAGCGGGAAAGTGGTCTCGATATTACGACGTTGGAAAGCCGTCTGGTTGTTAAGGCTCAAGTGCCATCCGTTCTCCAGGAAAGCTCCACCAGCAGGGTTGGCGTAAATACTTGTAATGTCAATCTTACCTTCCTGAGCGAAGTTGCGAACGAAGGCTGCATTCTGGTTGGTGTTGGTCAGAAGACCACCTGCGAATGCGTTACTAACTGCGGCAAAAGCCATCAAAATAAGTGTTGTTTTCTTCATTTTTTACCTTTAATTGGTTAAAATCGGCTGCAAAGGTAACACAATTATCTCGTTTGTGCAAGTTTTTTGAAAAGAAATGCACACAAATATGGCATTTTGTGCAATCCTCAGCTCCCTGCGAGGGCATAAATCGTCTTCTGTCCCTTGATTTTGAGACCCTTTATGCGATTGAGAAGACTCTTGGCCGAGGCACGTTCCACAGCTACATAAGACCAATGAGGAAGCACGTC
>JAGCXU010000181.1 GCA_017961145.1 Bacteroidaceae bacterium
ATGTCAACCTTATTTCAGGTGGTTATAGTGGCGGGGTTCCACCTCTTCCCATTCCGAACAGAGAAGTTAAGCCCGCCCGCGCCGATGGTACTGCACACCCGTGGGAGAGTAGGTAGCCGCCGTTTTTCAGAGAAGCCCTTCGAGAGTAATCTCGAGGGGCTTTTTCAGATCCCTCCTGTCCTCCTTTGAAAGGGAGGGGAACTGATGGGGTAGATGGGAACGACACACTAGTTGTTTGCAAACATTGTTTGCTGTATTAAAGTGGTTGATTCTTCTTGCTAGGAGTTTTGTTACTTGTAGGATGGTGGGGCAATTTGGGTTCCCCATTTCGTGTTTGGCTTGTCTGATGTGATGTATTTCATGATTGCACCATCGGCAAGGTCTTTCCATGCTATCCATGTTCCTTTGCAGGCTTTTCCGTTGATGTTCAAGGAGGTGATGTAGGGTTTGCCGTCTTTCGAACTGGTCTGTTTGATGTCTTTTCCATTTGGCAGATGTATGCAGATGTTTGGGAACGATGGCGTGCTTAAGGCAAAGCCAGCCACACCAGGTATTTCAGGGTAAAGTCCGAGGCTGACCCATACGTACCATGCTCCCATGGCTCCGAGGTCGTCGTTCCCTGGAAGTCCATCCGATTCATCGACATATATCTCATTTAATACGCGTCGAATGACGTCTTGTGTCTTCCAGGGCGAACCCACCCAGTTGTATATCCATGGGAAGCCGAAGCATGGTTCGTTGCCTGAGGCGTACCAGTCGTCTCCATAGTCGGCATCGAGTCGGCGGAAGTATTCTTTCAGTCTCACTTCTGCCGAGTCGCGTCCTCCGATAATCTCGATGAGTCCGTTGATGTTGTATGGAACCATCCAAAAGAAGTCCTTGTAGGTTGCCTCCATGAATCCGTGTTCGAGAGGTTTCCAGTTGCCGTTTTGGTCGCGCGACTGAATCCATCGTGTTTCCGGATTGTAGAGTCTTTTCCAGAATCGAGTTCGTTCCATGTATTTGTCGGAGAGTTCTTTGTCATTGAGTGCTTCGAGTGCGAACCTAGCGATGGCGAAGTCGGCGGACATGAACTCCAGTTGCCTTGATGCGTCAAGGTTGCCGGCTTCCAGATAGGCTTGCAGGCCAGGGCGAGTCTCGAACTTCTGACATTTTGCTCCAGGCACTTCTGCTCCTTTCCGCATTACTTTGATGGCGGCATCCTTGTCGAAGTTGTGCGCTCCCCATATCCATGTATTTGCCACGATGATGCTCGAGGGGTCGCCCTCCATGATGTTCGTTTCCCAATTTGCTACCACCCATCTTGGGAAAGAACCTCCTCCTTGCTCTGCGAAGTCGATGTGCGACTGTGCTATGTCGGCAGCCACATCTGGTTCGAGCATGACGAGCAATTGTGTTTGGGTGCGATAGGTATCCCAGTTGCTGAATCCTGTGTATTGTCGTGAGCGCGACTTGTGGACTCTTTCGTCGGCTCCCATGTATTCGCCGTTGACGTCGCTTGCCAGGCTGGGATGGATGAGGGCGTGATAGAGGTGAGTGTAGAACTGGGTAATGCGGCTCTTGTTTTCGCCGTCCACTTCGATGCGCCCCAGATAGTCGTTCCATTTCTTCTCTGCTCTTGCCACCACTTGGTCGAAGTCCCAACCCAGATTGTCGGCTTTCAGGTTTTCTCTTGCGTTTTCTATGGAGACATACGAGAGTGCGAACCTGTAGAGCAATGTCTTCTGCTGCTTTGTGTCGAATGTAAACCAGAAGCCCGACTTAGGTCCTTCTACGAAATTCGAGCCGGCAATGACTTTGTCTTCTCGCCAGATGCCTCGTTGGCTTGAGGCGACATTGAATTCTCCCACAATGTAAACCTTGTAGGGGGTGGGGTAGGCCTGTCCGCAGAAGCTTCCTCCTGTGGCATAACCTTCGAAGTGGTTTGCATCCGTCATGGCGACTGCCGCTTGATAGATGGGAGTGGATGCAAGGCCTGAACCAATGATGACCGTTCCCTTATCAGCATCATTGGGGAAGGTGAAGCGCCCCATGCCCGATCGCTCTGCCACCGTCAGTTCTGCAAGCACGTCTCCGTTGACCTTTGCCTGATAGTAGCCGGCATGTCCCTTCTCATCGCTCACGGTATAATGAGCAGAGCGGATATCGTTTGGCGATTTCGTCAGCTCTCCTTTCAGGGGGAACATCGGGAAGTTGCCCAGGTTGTAGCATCCGCCGCCGCTGTACTGGTTTGCCACAAATCCAGAGTTCTTTTCGAAGTAGGTTGGGGTGAACTGTACCATTCCATGGGGATAGGTTGCGCCAGGGCAGATGTAGCCGGAGGCCAGTCCATGAGTGGTGCCAGACCCGATGAGTGTGTTGACCATGTGGGCATAGTTCGTCGTCGCAGAGGTGACGAGTGAGTAGAAGAAAACCAAGGCGACAGACACCGAGAGTCTGAAACGTAATGAGTGGAAAAGTGTGTTCATAACATGATTTGAAAGTTAGTAAAAAAAAGCGTGTGATGATTCATTATAGGAGTCCGTCAATGGTACTGAAACATGAATCCTCCTGCAAATTTACAAATAATTCCCGATTCTTAATTCTTAATTCTTAATTTTTCCGTACCTTTGCAATCAAAACATATTCAATCACATGGAAAAGCATTTCAAAAGAACGACGATTACGTCCGCTTTGCCTTATGCAAACGGACCTGTGCATATAGGCCATTTGGCAGGCGTTTATGTTCCGGCTGACATCTATGCCCGCTACCTCAGGTTGAAGGGCCGCGAGTGCCTGTTCATCGGCGGTAGCGACGAGCATGGCGTTCCTGTCACCATCCGAGCTCGCAAGGAGGGCATTACGGTTCAGGAGGTTGTTGACCGCTACCATAATCTCATCAAGGACAGCTTCGAGCGCTTCGGCATCTCGTTCGATGTATATAGTCGAACCACCAGCAAGACGCACCACAAGCTTGCCAGCGACTTCTTCCGCAAACTCTATGACGACGGCAAGTTCATCGAACAGGTCAGCGAACAGTTCTACGACGAGCAGACAGGTCACTTCCTGACCGACCGCAACATCCGAGGAGAGTGCCCGCGCTGCCATGCCCCAGAGGCCTATGGCGACCAGTGTGAGAAATGCGGAGCAACGCTTTCGCCCGAAGAACTCATCAATCCTTACAACGCCGAGACTGGCAACCCCCTCGTCAAGAAGCCTACCAAGCACTGGTATCTCCCCCTCGACAAAGACCAGCCGTGGCTCGAGAAATGGATTCTCGAAGATCATAAGGAATGGCGCTCGAACGTCTATGGACAGTGCAAGAGCTGGCTCGACGGCGGACTGCGGCCTCGCGCTGTGACTCGCGATCTCGACTGGGGCATTCCCGTGCCCATCGAAGGAGCAGAAGGCAAGGTGCTCTATGTATGGTTCGATGCCCCCATCGGTTACATCTCTAATACGAAAGAGCTCTGCGACGCCCATCCAGAGCTCGGCTCCTGGGAGAAGTGGTGGAAGGACGAAGAGACAAGATTGGTCCATTTCATCGGCAAAGACAACATCGTCTTCCACTGCATCGTCTTCCCCGCAATGCTCAAAGCGCATGGCGAATACATCCTGCCCGACAATGTGCCCAGCAACGAGTTCCTCAACCTCGAAGGCAACAAGATATCCACCTCCAAGAACTACGCCGTCTGGCTCAACGAGTACCTCGACGAACTGCCAGGCCGACAGGACGAACTCCGCTATGTCCTCACAGCCAATGCGCCCGAGACCAAGGACAACGACTTCACTTGGGACGACTTCCAGGCACGCTGCAACAACGAGCTCGTCGCCGTCTATGGCAACTTCGTCAACCGTGCCCTGCAACTCACGCAGAAGTACTACGAAGGCCGAGTGCCCGAGTGCGGAGAGCTCAACGACTACGATAAGGAGACGCTCGCCGAGTTCTGCGACGTGAAAGAACGACTGGAACAGTTGCTCGAAGGCTTCAAGTTCCGCGAGGCACAGAAAGAGGCCATGAACCTCGCCCGCATCGGCAACAAATACATCGCCGACTGCGAACCCTGGAAGGTCGTCAAGACAGACCCCGAGCGCGTCAAGACCATCATCTACCTCAGCCTGCAAATCACGGCCAACCTCGCCATCGCCTTCGAGCCCTTCCTGCCTTTCAGCAGCAAGCGCCTCAGAGAGATGATAAGCCTCACAGAGACCCCCTCTAACTCCCCCTTAAAGGTGGAGCATCCAGACGAAAGTTCCCTCCCTTTAAGGGAGGGTCAAGGAGGGTCTTTATGGGAGTTGCTCGGCCGCACCGATATCCTGCCTGCCGGCAAGCAACTGCCCAAGCCCGAACTGCTCTTCACCAAGATAGAAGACGAGGTGGTGGCTCAGCAGAAGAAGAAGCTCGAAGACATCATCAAGGCCAACGAAGCCGCAGCCTACAAGGCAGCGCCCGTCAAGTCCACCGTCTCCTTCGAGGACTTCGAGAAGCTCGACATCCGCGTCGGCATCGTCAAGAGTTGCGAGAAGATAAAGAAGAGCAAGAAGCTGTTGAAGTTCATCCTCGACGACGGCAGCGGACAGGACCGCACCATCCTCAGCGGCATTGCTCAGTGGTACGAGCCAGAGCAACTGGTGGGCAAAAGTGTCCTTTTCATCGCAAATTTCGCCCCTCGGCAGATGATGGGCGAAGAGAGTCAGGGCATGATACTCAGTGCCGTCAACTACAACGGCGACCTCAGCGTCACCACCGTCCTCAACCCCGTCAAAGGCGGCAGTCAAGTAGGGTAAAAGGAGGCCTTTATGAAGCGGACGGCACACCTCTTCATGGTTTTGTTCCTGCTTTGTACAGGGAACCTCAAAGCCGAAGTCTATACCATTGACTTCAATAGAGGAACTGTGAATGGGTTGAGTATTAATTCCAACGTGGAAGGTGCAGAACCGTCTTACTATTGTAAAGAAGGAAGTGACCTTTTTGTCTTACATGATAGGACATCGAAGTGCTATTATAATGATAAAGGTTGTGGCATTCGTATTGCAGCAAGTAATGGTATTGGAATGTTCATACTTTCACTTCCTGCTTCAACCCCTATTTTAAAAGTTGTTGCTTATGCTTCAAAAGTTTTGAACAATACTTCTTCAACCTTAACGTTCTATGCCGGCAATTCAGAGATTAAAACTTTCAACAATGATGAATTGAAACCTTATTCTACGGAAAATCCGGCTTCGACATACTATCAATTGCCCGATATTGTTGTTAACAAGGAGTTTAAAGACTTGAAGTTTCAAGCGCCCAAAGGTGGCTATGTCATGCTTCATCGCATAGACATCTTTACAGGGGATGGCGGCTTTGACGATGATGGCATTAAAAGTCCTGTAGAAAATTCCGATGAAATGGGCGTTTTTTACAATCTGACGGGCCAACGCACCAGCAAGCTATTGCACGGAATCTTTATTAAAGGCAGTAAGAAATACTATATTAAGTGAACTTCCCCCCAGAGTTTGTAGGGGTATTTTCTCATGTGGCTGTTGTAGAAGCGGCGGTCGCCTGTGACTTCGGGACCGATGAAATCGGGCTTTTCGAACTGGTCGGTCTCGCTCTCCAACTCGATTTCTGCCATAATAAGTCCTGCGTTGTCTCCTTCGAATACATCAATTTCCCAGGTGTGCCTGCCGTCTGCGGATGGCACCAGCCAGCGTGTCTTCTCGATGATGCCGGGCTCACAAATCTTCATCAGGGCCTCGGCTTCTGCCAATGGGATTTCTTTCTCCCATTCGAAGCGAGCCAAGCCTATCCTGTCGCTCGGCCCTTTGATGGTGAGATAGCCTTTG
>JAGCXU010000182.1 GCA_017961145.1 Bacteroidaceae bacterium
GCAATCGTCACACTATACGTTTGCCATCGTCACACGCTTAGTTTACAACATCTCTATTCGAACGCCTCGGGCAATTGGTGGAGTTTGGTGCTGTTGCTTCCCTTGATGAGGATGGTGGAGTCTGATATCGGTTCTGCCTTCAAAGCCACCTTCACTTCCTCCACATCTTTGAAGACGCGCATACCCTCTTCTGCTACCTTGGAGAACTCCTCTCCGACGAGCCAGATGCGTTCCAACTTCATCTCCTGAAGCTGCCCGACAATCTTCTTATGCTCTTCGAGGCTTTCCTCACCAAGCTCTCGCATGTCGCCGAGTATCACCATCTTATGTTTGTCCTCGAAGAAAGAGAAGTTCGTCAGCGCAGCCGACATACTCGATGGATTCGCGTTGTAAGCGTCCACGATGAGACGATTGCTTCCAGACTGCCTCAGCTCACTTCTATTGTTGGAAGGTTTGTATGTCTCCAAAGCGTGGTCAATCTGCTCTGGCATGATGCCGAAATGAAGACCAATCGTGACTGCGGCACGAAGGTTGGCAATGTTGTAAGCGCCAATCAGTTTTGTCTTGACTGTATGCCAAGGCGCATCGTCTTCAGCCCGCCATTGCATCGCCACAAAAGGCGCCACCTCACTAACTCTGCCTTCTATGTAAGGCAAAGCATCCTCGAACAGAACAAAGCCGCGACTCTGAGCCATCTCGAGGAGGTCATCGTCGAAGGCATTGAGGAAGAGTTTCTTTCCGCGTCTGTGCAGGTCGTCATAGAGTTCGCCTTTCGTCTGCTTCACGCCTTCCAGGCTGCCAAAGCCTTCCAGATGAGCTCTGCCGACATTCGTGATGAGTCCGTAGTCCGCCTCTACAATGTGGCAAAGGTCTGCTATCTCGCCCGGATGATTGGCGCCTGTCTCGATAACTGCAAAATCGTGCTCAGGCTTGAGACGAAGCAGGGTGAGAGGCACGCCGATGTGATTGTTGAGATTGCCCTCGGTAAAGAGGACTTGCTTGCTCTCGGAAAGAACTGCAGCAATCAGTTCCTTCGTAGTCGTCTTGCCATTTGTACCCGTTATCTGAAGGACTGTTCCACCCCAGACTTTACGGTGAAAGGCGGCAAGTTCTTGCAAAGTCTTCAGGACATCAGGAACGAGAATGAGTCGCTCGTCTTGTTTCGCAACTTCCGGATTATCGACGACAGCAAAGGCACAACCCTTTTCGAGTGCTTGCATGGCATAGTTGTTTCCGTCGAACGTTTCGCCCTTCAAAGCAAAGAAGATGCTTCCTGCTGGGCACTTGCGGCTATCAGTCGTTACGACAGGATGCTCGCAATAAATGGCATATAATGCTTTGGTATCCATATTTTTGATTATTTATTCTTTCCATGATGAGGTTTGATACGGACTACGCCACCACCATTCGTTTGCATGAAGAGACTGCGGCGATAAGGTTCGCAATCCTCGAATTCGTGAGGCACTTGCTTCTGGAAGTCAATAATGTTGTCGAGACGTTTCTTCTGAAGATTCCAGACATAAAGAATGCTGGGCTGTGCCTCTGTTCCGACGCCAACAGGAATGAACATCTGGTCACCCTTGATGCACGCTCCCTGCCCGATATGATTGGAGGGGAAACGCGGGTCTAAGTCCTGAATGCAATAGTTGTCGAGCGCATTTCTGGGATGAAGGTGGACGATTGGTCCGTCGCTAAGTTTCGGCAGCGGGAAGACGATTGTGCGCCAACGATTGCCTTTGCCCATATTCTCCACCGTATTGCCATAGCCGATGAGGAGTTTGCGCTTACTGTCTATCATCCATTGCAAAGCATAGCCGAAGAGTCCGTTCGGATCGTCGAGAACGATGGTTTGAACCAGTCTGGGCGCTTCTGTGAGAGAAATACGCTCCACGAAGCAGACATCTTTCATGCCATTATGCCTCTGCTTGGAACATTGTGAGATGTAAAGAAGCGGGAACTGGTCGCTCTTATGATAGCGTTCTATGCCAAAGAAAGCCACATTGGCATGATTCTCAGGCATTTGACTGGCCAAAGGAAACTGGCGAAGCATTTGAAGTCCGTCATTACGAAGGCGATAAATGGTGGCCCAGCCTGTGTTCTGAAGGCTGACGAGATAGTCGTTCCAAATAGCCATTCCCTGATAACTTTGCTTTTGAACACCTTGCAAATCGGCAAACTTATGCACAGAAGCATTGGTGAAATCTACAGGCATACAAGCCGACAATGATATTAGAGCCGAGAAAAGGCAAAGATAAAGGGTGCGATATTTCATAATTAAAGTTCGTTTTGCTTTGCAAAGTTAAACCTTTTTTCGGAAATTCTTGCCATTTATATAAATAATGTGTACCTTTGTGCGATATTTTGTGCGACTGTGCTCTCGACTTCATCATACAGTATCAATGTGGGCGGCGAATTGCTTTCGCTGGAAAAGCCTGTAGTGATGGGCATTCTGAATGCTACGCCCGATTCTTTCTATCAGCATCACGAAGGAAGCGAAGCCATTGCTTTACGAACCAGACAGATGCTCGAGGAAGGGGCTGCGATACTGGATGTGGGTGCTTGCTCCACTCGACCAGGCTTCACGCCTCCAGATGAAGAGGAAGAGATGCGACGACTCAGGGAAGCCCTGACTGTCGTTCGCAAGGAAGCTCCAGAAGCCATCGTGAGCGTCGATACCTTCAGAGCGAACGTTGCCAAAATGTGTGTCGAGGAGTTTGGCGTGCAAATGGTGAACGACATCAGCGGCGGAGAACTCGACAAAGAGATGTTCAAGACGGTGGCAGAACTGCGAGTGCCTTATATCCTGACTCACAATGCCACAATAGATGTGCAGGGTTGTTTGCCATTTATGGCAGTGTTGTTGCGAAACTTAGGCAGCGTCGTCGAGCAACTTCACGAGTGTGGTGTCTGCGACATCATCCTCGACCCAGGCTTCGGCTTCGGCAAAACGCTCGAACAGAACTATATCCTCCTGCAAAACCTCGAAGTCTTGCACGAACTCAACCTGCCTTTGCTCGTCGGTGTAAGCCACAAGAGCATGATATACAAACTCTTGGGAACAACTCCCGAAGAAGCCTCCAACGGCACAACAGTCCTGCATACTGTGGCTCTGCAGAAGGGTGCTCACATCCTGCGGGCTCACGAAGTGAAGGAAGCAAACGAATGTATAAAGATAATTAACGAATTGAACGGATGCCAAACATAAGTTTCAAAGACCTCATCGACATTTTCCTCGTAGCGATTGTACTCTTCTATTGCTACAAGCTGATGAAGCAATCGCGCTCCGTCAACATCTTCTATGGCATCCTGCTCTTCGTCAGCTTCTGGATTATCATCAGCAAAGTATTGGAAATGAAGCTGTTGGGAGGCATCCTCGACCAGCTTGTGGGCGTTGGTGCTCTTGCCATAATCATTCTGTTCCAGGAGGACATCCGTCGCTTCTTCTACAACATAGGAGCCCGAAACCGCGCTCATCGCTTCTTCCGTTTCTTCCGACTCGACAAGCACAAGAATGCAGGCGAATTCCGCAATGATCGCGAGACAATCTTCCCCATCGTCATGGCTTGCATGAACATGAGCAAGCAACATGTCGGCGCTCTCATCGTGCTTCAGAACGATTTGCCTTTAGGCGAATTCATGCGAACTGGCGAAGAGGTGGATGCAAAGATAACACAACGGCTCATCGAGAACATCTTCTTCAAGAACAGCCCACTCCACGACGGTGCCATGATTATCGCGAAAGGACGGATAGCAGCGGCTTCATGCATCTTGCCTATCAGCCACGACCTCGATATTCCCAAGGAATTCGGACTTCGACACCGTGCTGCTAAAGGAATAAGCAAAGAGACTGACGCCTTGGCAATCGTGGTGAGCGAAGAGACGGGCAACATCAGTGCAGCCTATTCGGATATGCTTCGCGCTCACCTCTCTGCGGAAGAACTCGAAACGCTACTCATGAAAGGAAAATTCTAAACAAGATATATTATGACTTTAATGGAACAAATCATCGCTCGAGCCAAGTCTTGCAAGCAACGCATCGTGTTGCCCGAGAGCATGGAAGAGCGAACGCTAACGGCTGCGGACAAAGCTTTGGCTGATAACCTTGCCGACATCATTCTCATCGGAGCACAGGAGGAAATCTTCGCTCTCGCAGATAAACTTGGGCTCAAAAACATAGGCAAAGCCACGATTATTGACCCTGCGACATGCGAGAAAACAGAGACTTATGTCCAGCTCTTCTATAACCTCCGAAAGAACAAGGGCGTGACCGAAGAGCAGGCCCGAGAGAAGGTAAAAGACCCTCTCTATTTTGGATGCCTCATCATCAAGAATGGTGATGCTGACGGACAGATTTCGGGAGCACTCTCTACGACGGGCGACACCCTTCGTCCTGCCTTGCAAATCATCAAATGCGCTCCTGGCGTCAGTTGCGTGAGTGGTGCAATGCTGATGATTACGCCTGCGAAGGAATATGGCGAGGATGGTGTTCTGGTGATGGGAGACGTTGCCGTTACGCCAGTTCCCGATGCAAACCAACTTGCTCAGATTGCCGTCTGCACAGCTCAAACGGCTCGAAGTGTTGCAGGCTTCAAGGAACCTCGCGTCGCTATGCTCAGTTTCAGTACCAAGGGAAGCGCAAGTCATGAGGTTGTGGATAAAGTCGTCGAAGCCACGAAGAAAGCCAAGGAGATGGAGCCCACGCTTCAAATCGACGGCGAACTGCAAGCAGATGCGGCTCTCGTGCCAAGTGTTGGAGCGAAGAAAGCTCCCGGAAGTCACATCGCTGGCAAAGCTAATGTTCTGGTAGCACCTTGTCTGGAGGTAGGCAACATCGGTTATAAACTCGTACAGCGCCTTGCTGGAGCCGAAGCAATAGGCCCCATCCTGCAAGGTATCGCTCGTCCCGTCAACGACCTCAGCCGCGGCTGCTCCGTGGATGATATTTATAAGATGATAGCCATCACAGCGTGCCAAGCGCAAGATGCGAAATAGTTCACTCTTCACTCTTCACTAAAAAGAAATGAAAATTCTTGTTCTTAACTGCGGCAGCAGTTCGATTAAATATGCGCTTTACAACATGGACGACCAGTCCGTCATCACGAGTGGCGGCATTGAGAAGATTGGTCTGCCCGATTCGTTTATCACCATCAAGCTGAATGGCGAGAAACACAAATGGGAACACCCTATTAAGGAACATACTGCTGGCGTGCAGTTCATCTTCGAGGTGCTGACATCTGGCGAATATGCCGTCCTGAAGAGCCTTGAGGAGCTTGATGCCGTGGGACATCGCATGGTGCACGGTGGTGAGAAGTTCAACAAGTCCGTTCGTCTGACTCCTGAAGTGATGGAGGCTTTTGCCGAGTGCAATGACTTGGCTCCCCTCCACAACCCTGCCAACATCAAGGGCGTGAATGCAGTTTCTGCCCTGCTCCCCGACATCCCGCAGGTGGGCGTCTTCGATACCGCTTTCCACCAGACAATGCCCGATTATGCCTACATGTATGCACTCCCCTACAATCTTTACAAGGAGTATGGTGTGCGTCGTTATGGCTTCCACGGAACAAGCCATCGCTATGTGAGCCAGCGCGTCTGCGAGTTCCTCGGAGTGAAGGCAGAGGAGAAGCGAATCATCACTTGCCACATTGGAAACGGTGCCTCGATTGCTGCCGTCAAGTTTGGCAAATGCGTAGATACCTCGATGGGGCTCACGCCTCTCGAAGGACTCATCATGGGAACCCGTACTGGCGACATTGATGCAGGTGCTGTCACTTATCTGATGGACAAGTTCAACCTCGACACGAAAGGCATCTCCGACCTGCTTAACAAGAAGTCGGGGCTTGCAGGTGTGAGCGAGCTGAGCAGCGACTTCCGCGACATCCTTGCAGGCATCGCAGCAGGAAACGACAAAGCACGTCTGGCAAAGGAAATGTACACCTATCGCATCAAGAAGTACATCGGAGCTTATGCGGCGGCGATGGGTGGTGTGGACGTCATCCTCTTTACTGGCGGAGCTGGCGAGAACCAGTGGGAAGTGCGCGAAGGAGCCACAAAAGGCCTCGAGTACATGGGTGTCAAGATGGACCAGACCAGGAATCGCAGTTGCCGAGCTACGGAAGCCATCCTCTCTGCAGATGACAGTCAGGTTATCGTCTGCTGCATCCCCACCGACGAGGAACTGATGATTGCCCTCGACACACAAGCCCTTTGCTAAAGCAAGCTACATTATTAATATTATATAGGCGTGCTTAGTTTGCGAACTAAGCACGCTTAATTTGTAAACTTAACACGTGAAGTTGGCCAACTTAACACGTGAAGTTTGGCGATTACACTGGCGTAGTTTACCAGCATATGCAAGGGCGTTTGGGGACACATTGTAGCGTGTCGCTCAAACACCTATACCTCTTTGAATATCCCATAATGGAGGTATTTGTACATTAGCGTATATAATTAACAATCTTTAACGCAGGGGGGGGGTATTAACATAAATTATTATTTGTAACTTTGCAGGCGGAAACGACAAATCAACTTATTAACTAAAGGAAAAAGATTATGAAAAAGTTCTACTTATCCTTTGTGGCAATGTTCCTTGCAGCCGTGACTGCTTCGGCTGAGGACTTCATGTACGAAGGCCTTGCCTACACCATCCTCAACGAAAATATCCATTCAGTAGAGGTCACAACGCCTACAGGCGGCTATACCAGTCTGGGTGGCGACCTCGTTATTCCGAGGACTGTCTATAACAACGGCCAAGGCTATGGTGTCGTTTCAATAGGCAAAAGAGCTTTCCGCAACTGTACGGCCATTACCAGCGTCACCATCCCTTCTTCGGTAGAAATCATCGGACAAGAAGCTTTCTGGCAATGCACCAACTTGGCAACCATTAACTTTGCTCAGAACTCAACCACTCTTAAGGAAATTGGTCAAAGTGCATTTAGGGGAACTGCAATAACCTCGGCTACCGTACCTGATGGCGTCAAAAGGATATTCAGTAGTGCATTCCAAGACTGCACCAACCTGACGACTGTAATACTCCCGAATGGGATGGAAGAACTGTCGACCAGTTCCTTCGCGGACTGCACCAAACTGACTACTGTCAATCTCCCTGAGGGTATATATTATATTCGTGGAACTTTGTTTTCTAGATGCACAAGTTTGAAGTCCGTCACTATCCCCAAAAGTGTTAAGGTAATAGAAGAACAAGCGTTCCTGAGCTCAGGCCTTACCAGCATTACCATTCCAAGCAATGTAGAAAGAATCAATGCGAGAGCGTTTGCCGAGTGCAAGAATTTGACAACCGTTACCATCCCAAGTACTGTTACTGATATAGCATCCGGTTTGTTTAGAGATTGTACTGGTTTGACAAGCGTGAATATCCAAAACAACACGATAGATGAGTATGAATTCAATGGCTGCACCAGCCTGAAAACGGTCACCATCGGAAGCAATTTGAATAATTTAGATGTTCGTCTTCATCTTAATTATGGTGCCTTTCTGGATTGTCCTATCGAGACTTTGAACATAGGCAGCAACCTTGCAGCAAATATCGCTCTTTATCCTGATGCCAAGTCCACGCTCAAGACGCTCAACCTGACTGATGGCGTGACGGATTTGCCAGAAAGCGCTTTCGAGGGCTGCAGCGAGTTGGAAAAGGTTACCCTGCCAAGCGGATTGAAGAGCATCGGCAACGCGGCCTTCAAGAACTGCACCAGAATGGGCGACCTGTATGCCAAGATGGCAAAGCCCTTCGCCATTGACGCCAGCGTCTTCAGCGGTGTCCAGCAGCATGGCTACTGCGACCTGCATGTTCCC
>JAGCXU010000183.1 GCA_017961145.1 Bacteroidaceae bacterium
ACCAAATTTCAGGCATCGATTTTGGCCGATTTTCAGCAGCAATTTTAGCGATTTTTATTTGAAGGTTGCAGGTTGCATAATTGTGCAACCAAAAAATATGACACCATCCTCATATCTTGATGTCTATTATTATATAATATAATATTATATTATATAATAATAGAATTTTCTTTTCCATGTTGGTTGCATATTTTTGGCATCTGATACCTGCAACCATGCAACCAGAATTTTTGATGTTTGTCAGACTGTCGGGCGACCTCGCAAAAGTGCAAAAATCGCCCATTTCATCGAGAAATTTGGGCTTCCGTGGGGTCGGTTATTTGACAATAAACCAGGGATTGTGGAGGTCGGGTTTGTTATAAGTCAGGGGCAAACCTGTGTTATAATCCAAAACTTGCTTGCCACAAGCACGGCAAATGGCGTCGCCAGCAGCCGTATCCCACTCCATTGTTGGCGCAAATCGTGGGTAAACATCGGCACTTCCCTCGGCAACAAGGCACATTTTCAGGCTGCTGCCTTTGCTTATAAGGTCAACCACGGGGTTAACCTTGCGAAGTTTATTGATATATTCCTCAGTTTCGGGACTCATGTGCGAGCGGCTTGCCACAACTTTGACGCCAATATGGTCGAGCAAAGCCTGTTGCGGCAGGAAGAAGAAAGTCAGAGGTTCCTTCCGTTGAGTGGCAGGAATGCCATCATCTTCGGTTTGTATCCCTTCCACTCGACGAGCTCCCACGCCTACCACTCCGCCATAAACGGTGCCGACTGCGGGCACGTATATGATGCCCAGAACGGGCTTTCCGTCCTCTATGAGGGCAATATTGACGGTAAACTCGCCATTCCGCTTGATGAATTCCTTGGTGCCGTCGAGCGGATCTACGAGCCAGAACTTCCGCCAGTTTTTCCGCTCCTCGTAGGGAATCTGCGCACCTTCTTCGCTGAGAATGGGGAATCCGAGGGGTTCCAGATATCTGACAATGCAATCGTGTGCTGCCTTGTCTGCAAGGGTCAGAGGACTGTTGTCCGCCTTCATCTCGATGCCGAAGTCCTGAGATGGGTCATTGTAGATGCGCATTATCTCCCTGCCGGCATATACTGCGGTATTGATGGCGATGTCGAGAACATTAACATTATCCATAAACTAAAGCATTTTCAGAGCCAGCTTGATGACACGTTCCACGGGTGCATCAGGCTCGTCGGTGAGAATTTTCTGTACAACCTTGTGGGCAGGAGCAGGACTGAAACCAAGCATCGAGAGGGCGGCAACGGCTTCGTCCAGAACTTCCTTGTTGACTGCCGGAGCTGCAGAGGCAGAGGCAGAGGGCGAAGCAGCCTGAATGCCAAGCGACCCTATCTTGTCGTGAAGTTCCACAATGATGCGTTGAGCCATCTTTGGGCCAACACCTTTCACGGTCTTCAGCACCTTGTCGTTGCCCTCGCTGATAATGCCAGCCAGTTCCTGGACGGTCAGCGATGAGAGAATCACCCTGGCAATGCTTGCTCCAATGCCGCTCACGCTGGTCAGCAACAGGAAAAGCTCGCGCTCGGCCTTCGTACTGAACCCCCAAAGCTGGTAGGCATCCTCGCGAATCGACTCGCTAATCCACAATTTCACCTCTTCCTTCCCCTGAATCGCAGAGAATGTGTTCAAAGAAATATTCACGCCATACCCCACTCCATGACACTCCACTACGGCAAGCGCAGGAGCAAGTTCGGCAAGCGTTCCTTTCAGATATTCAATCATAAAAAATGTCGTTTTGCAGCGCAAAGTTACAAAAAAAAGAAAAAAAACAGGAAAAAGAGACCAAGAAAATGAGAAAAAGGCATCATATATACAATAAAAGGTAGCGCGCATACGTTAATTAAAAGACATGAGCGCGCGTAAAGTCATATTAAGTCTGACCATTCTGGCAAGCATCAACATGCTGGCTACGATGAGTCATTCTCTCATGTTGGAAGCGTCCGGGCAGGCTGCTCCCGCCGATACCGTCAGCAACAAACCGCGCTATTCCGTCCGCAAGACCGGAACTCAGGAAGCAAAAGACCTGCGCAAGAAAACTGCCGACCTGAAAGACCCCGACAACCTGAAGACCGAAGTCATCTACGACGAAAAAGACGACACCTACACCATCGGTACCTCCCTCACGGGTGACGAAGCAGGAACTGGTAGCAGAAGCGGCTCAACAAGAGATACTGGAAGCCGAGGAGGCTCCACTTCAAGAGGAGGCAGCAGAGGAGGCTCAAGCACCACATCAAACCAAAGCTCCACATCCACAGGAGCAGCAGGAGCCTCATCCGGCAGCATCATTCCAGGTAGGGCTGGCCTCACTCTCGGAGCAGCAACAAGCTTCCTGAACGCTCCCGTCCTGATGACTCCAGAGGAATACCAGGAATGGTCGCTGCAAAACTCCATGCAACAATACTGGCGGCAGAAGAACGCAGAGGCTTTCGAAGCAGAAGGCAAGAACAAGTTCGACTTCACAGACATGCACTTCGACCTCGGACCGGCTGAGAAAATCTTCGGTCCTGGTGGCGTTCAGATCAAGACGCAAGGTAGTGCAGAACTCAAGATGGGCATCAACTCAAAGAAGGTGAACAACCCTGCCCTCGCTGCTTCACGCCGCAAAACAGTCGGTTTCGACTTCGACGAGAAAATCAACCTCAGCCTCAACGGAAAGGTCGGCGACAAGGTCAACATGAACCTTAACTACAACACACAAGCCACCTTCGACTACGACACCCAAAACCTCAAACTCAAATACGACGGCAAGGAAGACGAAATCGTCAAACTCATCGAAGCCGGCAACGTCTCCTTCCCAAGCAATATCAGCCTCGTTCCTGGCGTGAGCAGCCTCTTCGGCTTGCGCACAGATGTTCAATTCGGCAAACTCAAGATTCAATCCGTTGTCAGCCAGAAGAAGAGTGCCAGCTCGAGCGTCAGCAGTAAAGGCGGCTCACAAACCACCAACTTCGAATTCAGCGCAACAAACTACGAAGAGAACCGCCACTTCTTCCTCTCCCACTTCTTCCGCGAGAAGTTCGACCAGGCAATGGCCACACTCCCAACCATCTCAAGCGGTATCAACATCAAACGCGTAGAGATTTGGGTCACGAACAAAAGCGGCAGAACGGAAAACAACCGCAACATTATCGCTTTTGCCGACTTGGGCGAACCCAAATACATCTATAATACCGGACTTTGGACAAGCACAGGCATCACCGCTCCCAGCAACCGCTCAAACACCGAGTACGAACGACTTGTCAACGACTACCCTGATGCTCGCGACATTTCGCAAGCCACAAACATTCTCGATGGTATAGGAGACTTCTATGGAAGTGTTGACTATGAGAAACTTCAAGCCGCACGAAAACTCTCCTCCAGCGAATACACCGTCAACAATGCCCTCGGATATGTCAGCCTCTCAAGCACATTGCAGGTGGACGATGTCCTCGCCGTTGCCTTCGAATACACCTACATGGGTACGACTTATCAGGTGGGTGAATTCGCAAGCGACCTTACAGACAACTCGAAAGCGCTCTTCGTCAAAATGCTGAAAGGCACTTCAGGAAGCCCCATTCTGCCTACTTGGCGACTGATGATGAAGAACATCTACTATCTGGGTACGCAAAAAGTGATGGCCGACAAGTTCCGCCTCGACATCAAATACCAAAGCGACTCATCGGGCGTCTATCTTAGCTACCTGCCAGAAGAGAAGTTCAAAAACACAATCTTGCTGAGAGCACTCAATCTGGACCGCCTCGATGCCAAGAACAATCCGCATCCCAACGGTCAGTTCGACTTCGTGGAAGGTTATACGATAAGCAAGGGACGCATCATCTTCCCCGTAGTAGAACCCTTCGGCGAACACTTGGCAAAATGGATTAACGACCCAGCCTTGGCCGACAAATATTGCTTCCGTGAACTTTATGACAGCACGAAGACCGTTGCCAAGCAGATTTCCGAGCACGACAAGTTCCTGCTGACCGGTCGCTACAAAGGCACCAACGCTGGCGAGATAGACCTCGGCGTGACAAACATTGCAAGAGGCTCCGTAGTCGTTACTGCCGGTGGAGCAACACTCACAGAAAATGTCGATTACACGGTCGATTACAACATGGGCCGGGTGACCATAATCAATCAAGGTCTAATCGATTCGGGCACAAACATTAGCGCTTCCGTAGAAAGCAATGACACCTACGGTATGCAACGAAAGACAATGCTCGGCTTGAACCTGGATTACCAGATCAACAAGAACTTTACGGTCGGCGGTACACTCATGTACTTGAGCGAACAACCGCTTACCACAAAAGTAAGCATGGGCAACGAACCCCTGAAGAACACTTTGTGGGGCTTCCATATCAGTTGGAAGAAAGAGAGTCAATGGCTTACGAACCTCATTGACAAACTGCCTCTCATCCAATGCACCCAGCCAAGCCTTATCTCCTTCAACGGAGAATTTGCCCAACTCATTGCAGGACAGAATCATAGTGTTCAAGGCGACGCATCTTATCTCGACGACTTCGAGAGCAGCAGTATCAAGAGCAGCCTGACTCAACCCACTTATTGGAGCATGGCAAGTACGCCAAGCATGTTTGCAGAAAGCAAATTGACTGGCAATGCCGCTTACGGCTTCAATCGTTCTTTGCTCGCATGGTACTATGTTGACCCCATCTTCACTCGTCGCAGCAGTACCCTTACGCCCAGCCACATTAAGAGCGACCTCGACCAGCTCTCGAGCCACTATGTGCGTGAGGTTTACGAACGCGAGCTTTATCCTCAGAAGTCGCAGAACAACTATACCAGCGCAACAGGTCTCAACGTCTTGAACCTTGCCTTCTATCCCAAAGAACGTGGCGCCTACAACCTCTCGACAGATGTTGACCAAGACGGACACCTCAATCATCCAGAGCAGACTTGGGGCGGCATGATGCGTAAACTCGACAATACCGACTTCGAGGCACAGAACATCGAATATATCGAGTTCTGGATGATGGACCCATTCATCTACAAGCGCGACCTTCCTGGCAATCATGGTGGCGACCTCTACTTCAACCTCGGCGAGGTATCGGAGGATATCCTCAAGGACGGTAAGAAATACTTCGAAAGCGGTATGCCTGTTGATGGCAATCCACAATATTTCACCGAAGGATATTGGGGACGCATTCCAAATAGTAGCAGTGTGACATACGCTTTCAACAACGAAGCAGGTTCACGAGCCAGGCAAGACGTCGGCCTCAATGGTCTCAACGATGAAGAAGAGCGAGAGTTCGGCCTCTATGCCAACTACTTGCAGCAGATTCAAAGCAAAGTCTCCGGAACAGTCTTTGACAGCATTTATGCCGACCCTGCCAACGACAACTACCACTA
>JAGCXU010000184.1 GCA_017961145.1 Bacteroidaceae bacterium
GAACAGAGTGAAGCGCGCAGAAGGAATCTGTGGCGACATGCTGACCACCTTGGAATGACTTGTCCATCGAGATATCTCGAAAAAAGTTTCAAACAAAATCAAAAACACTCATCACTCGTCAGGTTTGGGGGTTAATACAAAGAGTATCAACCATATAGAACATGATGAGTGCCCTGATGAGTCATCAGGAACTCATCAGGGTGTTACTTGTTTGGTTATCAAGACTTTAGAACATGAATATGATGAGTGATGAGTAAAATGCAAAAAGAAATCAAAAACACTCTGCACTCTACACCAATGCCATTTAAGTCATTATATGTCAATCGTATACGTGGGTGTAGAGTTGGTGTAGAGTGGTGAAGAGACTCTACACCCTCATTACTTGCTAGTATTCAACAGATTAAAGCAGGTTGGTGTAGAGTGTAGAGTGTTTCCCGACATTTCACATTCTTGCGCTCCGTAGGTATTCTAGGATGCTCTAGCACCTTCCGCCTGCGCCTGAGCACCAACTGGAGCGCAAGAAGGCGCGATTTTAGTCGCGGAGCAGGTGGCAAAGCCGGAGTTCAAAATCCGTCCGAACAGATGTCGCACGATTAAGTGGCCAACGTCACACTAGTTAATTGCCATCGTCACACTAGTTGTTTGCAAACGTGGCACTAGATAATCGCTAACGTCACACGTGATGTTTGCCGACTTGCCCCGTGAAGATACAAACAAAAATGCCTCACAAGCTTTTGGCTCATGAGGCATAACCGAATCAGTATCGTTTGCGATTACTCTGCGCGGAGAGTGAAACGCTTGAAGTCGGTGACTGTCAGATCCTTGTCGATGCTCTGAAGATAAGAGGCAACGGTAAGGTTCTTGTCCCAGATGTACTCCTGACTCATCAGGCAGTTCTCTTTGAGGAACTTGTTCACACGGCCCTTTGCGATGTTCTCGATCATGGCGGGGTTGAGGTTTGCAGCCTTCTCGGCAGAAACGGTTGCGATGATTTCCTTCACCTTGGCAACGTCCTCGGCTGTGATCCAGCCCTTGGCCTGGTTGCTCTCCATGTGGTCCTCGCTGTCGAAGTGTGCGGGGTTGAAGCCAGCCTTCTTGATGGCAGCCTCTACGGCCTTCTGCACTTGCTCTGCCTTAGACTTCTCGATGGCAACAGCGAACTCGTTGTCCTTGACGCTCTGAGGAACGCCTGTCTCGTCGATAGCCACGGGAGAAGCACTTGCAATCTGCATGGCGATGTTCTTGCCTACAGTCTCGTCCTCTACCTTCTTGCTCAGGTTGAGCATGGTGCAGAGTCCGTTGCGGTTCATGTGGTTGTAGGTAGCGATGTTCTCGCCCTCGATGGTGCAATAGCCGTCGAGTTCCATCTTCTCGCCTGTGATACCGCTGCGAGCGGTAACGGCGTCCTGAACGGTACCTTCGCCCATGGGCAGAGCCTTCACCTCGTCCAGAGTCTTGCACTTTGCAGCAACGGCAGCGTCGAGAATTTCGCGAGTCAGAGCCACGAAGTCGGCGTTGTTGGCCACGAAGTCGGTCTCGCACTTGAGGGCGATGATGGCACCAAAGCCGTTCTCAGCCTTCACGAGCACGCAACCTTCAGCAGCCTCGCGGTCACTACGCTTTGCAGCAACTGCCTGACCCTTCTTGCGCAGGTATGCTACAGCTCCATCCATGTCGTCGCTCTCTGCCAGAGCCTTCTTGCAGTCTGCCAGACCAGCACCCGTCATCTCGCGGAGCTTCTTGATATCATTCATTGTAACTTCCATAGTAGTACGAATGTTTAGTTGTTGTACAATTGATTATTCAGCTTCGGGTGCTTCTTCAGCTTCTTCGCGAGCCTTACCGCTGCGACGACCCTTCTTCACGGGCTGGTCTTCCTGCTCGGCAGCTGCTTCGCTGTCAGCCTTCTCAGCCTTACGCTCCTCGAGACCCTCGTTGATGGCTGCGCAGCAAGCCTGGAGGATAACCTCGATGCTCTTGCTTGCATCATCGTTTGCGGGGATAACGAAGTCGATGTTGTCGGGGTTGCTGTTCGTGTCGACGATGCCGAACACGGGAATGCCCAGACGGTTAGCCTCACGAACGGCAATCTGCTCCTTCAGCACGTCAACGACGAAGAGTGCAGAAGGCAGACGGTTGAGGTCGGCAATAGAGCCGAGGTTCTTCTCGAGCTTAGCACGCTGGCGGCTTACCTGCAGAATCTCACGCTTGGAGAGGTTGCTGAAAGTGCCGTCGGCAATCAGCTTATCGATGTTGCCCATCTTCTTCACAGCCTTGCGGATGGTGGGGAAGTTGGTGAGCATGCCGCCTGGCCAACGCTCGATGACGTAGGGCATGCCTACGGAAGTGGCGAGGTCGGCAACACATTGCTTGGCCTGTTTCTTGGTAGCGACAAAGAGGATCTTCTTACCGCTCTTGGCAATCTGCTTCATAGCTTCGGCAGCCTCGTCAACCTTAGCGACAGTCTTGTGCAGGTCGAGGATATGAATGCCGTTGCGCTCCATGAAGATGTAGGGAGCCATAGCGGGGTTCCACTTTCTCTTGAGGTGACCGAAGTGACATCCGGCCTCCAATAAAGTCTCAAAATTAGTTCTTGACATTGTTCTTGTTTGTTTTGTTTGTTGTTTACTTTCTTTGTTAATTCTTTTGTGTTAGCTCCGCTTGCGCCTGAGCCTGGGCGAAGAACCAACCTGCGAGTAGTCCCTTCTCACATTATAATATATTATATGCGCGCGAAAGGAGTCAGGCAGATTTAGATGCTAAACAGCTATTCGCAATCCTAAGCAGCAAATTAACGTTTGCTGAACTGGAAGCGACGGCGTGCCTTTGGACGACCGGGTTTCTTTCTCTCGACCTCGCGGCTGTCGCGTGTCATGAAACCTTCAGCACGGAGTGCCTTCTTGTCCTCAGCGTTAATCTTCACGAGTGCGCGGGCAATAGCGAGGCGAAGAGCCTGAGACTGACCGGTGTAACCGCCACCGTAGAGGTTAACATTAATATCATACTTCTCGGCAACGTCGAGCAGAGTCAGAGGCTGCTTAACCACGAACTGCAGGATGGTGCTGGGGAAGTACTCGGTAAGGTCGCGCTTGTTGATGGTAATCTTACCAGAACCTTCGCTGACATACACGCGGGCAACGGCGCACTTGCGACGACCCAGCGCATTAGCTATGTATTTCGTATCCATGTTTGGTGATTATTTATACTGGTTAATATCAATAGCCTTGGGGCTTTGTGCCTGCTGCTTGTGCTCTGCACCTGCATAAATGTAGAGGTTGCCGATGAGCTTGTCAGCCAACTTGTTCTTGGGCAGCATGCCCTTTACTGTGCGACGGAGCAACTTTTCTGCACCGTTTGGCTTAGCCAGAATCTCGGCAGGAGTTGTTGCGCGCTGGCCACCGGGGTAGCCTGTGTATGACAGATATGTGCGCTCTGTCATCTTCTTACCAGTGATGATAATCTTGTCGGCATTCACGATGATTACGTTGTCACCGCAGTCCACATTGGGAGTGAACTCAGCCTTGTACTTGCCTCTCAGCAACTTTGCCACCTTCGAACAGAGACGACCGAGAACCTGGTCTGTAGCGTCAACTACAACCCACTCCTTCTTGACGGTGTTCTTGTTCATCGAGATGGTCTTGTAACTCAAAGTATCCATTCTTTGTCTTACTTTTGTTTGTTTCTACCTAGTTTATTTCTCATTTTGTCGAGCGATTCACGAACCGTCCGTTCAGGCCAATGATGCGGACTATTCACACGCTTCGAGAGGGCCCTTTAGGGGTCCTTTGATAATAATCGGCGTGCAAAGGTACAACTTTTTCCCTATTCTGCAAGCGTTCGTAAGACTTTTTTCTTGTTTAGACGCTTATTTTTGTGTTTTGTTGGATTTCAAAACGTTTCTGACGAAACGCATTATCTGCCAAATTGCAGGAAGAAGTAAAACTTTGGCAAAGAGGATTTGACGATTGTCGGCGACGTTTATCTCTTGCTGCATCTTCAAGGCTTTTGTCTTGAGTGACGGCTTGCCGCTGCGGAAGGCATGCATCAGGAGCTTATGGATGCGAGCTTGGAAGAATCGGTCAAGCTGGTCGTCGTGTATGTCGAAGGCTTGTGCCAAATCAAAAGACAAGCGAGTGGTATTTGCCCAGAACAGAAACAGTTTCTCTTCGTTGTCGGGGTTCGAGATGGTTGTGCCGCCACAGGTGTAGGCAAGTGTCGGTGTGTCGAGATAGGCGACTCGACCCATGCGGGCGAGGAAGAAGGCTATCTGAACGTCTTCGCATTGATAGGTGTCGGGGTCGAAGAACTGTGGGAAGTCCCGCATCGCTTGCTGTATCCATTCGTTGCGATACATGGATGTACAGAGTTGGATGGCAGGCCTTTCTCTTGGCATGAGGATGCCTATGAGCATCTCTTTGCCGTCGATGTATGCCTGACGAAACATCGGTCTGCCCGGAGAGGCCATTTCCTTTGTCTGTTCATTGTGCCTTAGCCAGTCGGTGTGGACTATTCCGACGTCTGGATTGCTGTCCAGAATCAGGGAAGACTTCTCGAGTTTCTGCTTGTCTATCCAGAAGTCGTCGCCAGCGCAGTCTGCGATATATTTTCCCCGACAAGCGCGAAGGCAGTCGAAGTAGTTCCTGACGAAGCCTTTGTTGGGCTTGTTTGCCAGGATGCGGATTGTGTCGGGGTGTTGTTCTTGATACTGTTGGCAGACGGCAAGCGTGCGGTCTGTTGAGCAGTCTTCCCCAATGACGATTTCGATTGGCAAGTGGCATTCCTGCGATAAGATGCTGTCGAGTGTTCGCCCTATCGTGTCCTCTTGGTTATAGGTGCAAACGATGACGGAGATTAGTTCATAGTCCATAGTTCATAGTCCATAGTTATGCAAAGGTAGTACTTTTAATTCAAAATACATGCTTCTTTGTTCATAATAATACATTAAAAAGAAAAACTATGAACTGTGGACTATGAACTATGAACTATTTTTCGTACCTTTGCAGCCCGAATGCAAAAAGAAGCGATGGACGATCTGAAGAATCTTCATAACCCAGAGACGAGCGACACCTCATTTGACCATGTACTGAAGTACACGGGCATCTTTGGTGGTGTACAAGGCTTGAAGATGTCGGTCAGCGTCGTGCGTGAGAAGCTTACGGCTATAATCCTGGGCAGTTGGGGCATTGGCCTCATTACGGCTTATAATGCTGTCTTCGAGTTCCTGAGCAACGCCAGCAATATGGGTATTCCCTTGAATGCCACGCGAAAGACGAGTGAGTTGTTCGAGAACGGAACTGAGGAACAGATAGCGCATCAAGTGATGGTCATTCGTACCTGGGTGTTGTGGTCGGCCATGCTGTCTGTCCTGATTTGCCTTTTCTTCTCGCCCATCATCAGTTATTTCTATTTCAATCACGACTGGACTCGCTGGCCTGCAGTGATGCTCACCTCGTTGGTAGCGGTTAGTAACATCATTGCGGAAGGCGAATGTGCTATTCTGAAAGGCCTCAGACAGGTGCGAAAGGTGGCTGTCATCGAGACGATTCTTGCCCTCGGAACGTTGTTTTGCACGATACCTCTCTACTATTTGTTGGGCATTCGAGGCGTTATAGTTGGACTGATTGCCTGTGGTTTCCTGTCGGCAATCGTGCATTTCTCTTTCTCGCTTCGTTTGGTGTCGTACAAGGTGAAACCCCTCTCGCAGAAAACTTTTTGCGAGGGTTTGCCGCTCATAAAAGTCGGCATACCTTACGTGCTGGCAGGCGTGGCCAATTCCTTCCTGCCGATTGCCATCGTGGCTATTATCCTTTCCAGTCATTCGGAAGCAGAGTTGGGATATTATAGCGCAGGTTGGAAGGTGATGGTCGGTTATTCGGGACTGGTCTTCCTTGCTTTGGAGTCCGATTATTTCCCGCGTCTCTCGGCCGTGAATAACGACAGGCAACGCATGAACGACACCATCAATCAGCAGATTGACGTGTGTACGCTACTCATCACGCCTATGTTGATTCTGCTTGTCGTGCTCATGCCGTTTGTGTTGCAACTGCTTTACAAGGACGAGTTCCTTGTCGTGACGGGCATGGCAACGCTTTCTGTCTTCTATTCTTTCCTGAGATGTATCTCTC
>JAGCXU010000185.1 GCA_017961145.1 Bacteroidaceae bacterium
AGGTGGACGAAGTGGACAATAGTGCCTTACGACTGAAGTTCACTTGCTCGATGCGAAGTGGCGACTTTCCCGTCATCTGCGACGAAGTTGGCAAGAGCTACGGAGAGCATTGTGTCTTCAAGAATGTCAACCTGACCATCAGGAGAGGCGAGAAAGTGGCTTTCGTGGGGCGAAACGGTGAAGGCAAAACAACACTCGTGAAGTGCATCATGGGCGAGATTCCTTTCGACGGAAACCTCAAGGTCGGACATAATGTGCAGATTGGTTACTTTGCTCAGAATCAGGCACAACTGCTCGAAGGCGAATACACTGTGTTTGAGACGATTGACCGCGTGGCGAGAGGTGACATCAGGCTCAAGATTCGCGACATTCTTGGCGCCTTCATGTTTGGCGGAGAAGCAAGCGACAAGAAAGTGAAGTTCCTTTCAGGAGGCGAACGAACCCGCCTTGCAATGATTAAGCTTCTGCTCGAACCTGTGAATTGTCTTATCCTCGACGAACCCACGAATCACCTCGATATGCGTTCGAAAGATGTGCTCAAGGCAGCCATTCGCGACTTTGACGGCACCGTTATCGTCGTTAGCCACGACCGTGAGTTCCTCGACGGGCTTGTGACGAAAGTCTATGAGTTTGGTGGCGGAAAGGTTCGTGAGCACCTGGGAGGCATCTACGACTACCTGGCCCCCATCCAACTCCCCCGAGGGGGAGAGACCGCGGCACAGAAAGCCTCCCCTCGGGGAGGTTTGGAAGGGGCTGCTTCTTATGCCGAGCAAAAGGCTTTGGCTCGCGAACAAAAGAGAAAAGAGAAAGCCTTGCAGGAAGCTGAGGACAAAGTGACTCAACTTGAGGCTGCCATTCGCATTCTGGAAGACCAGATGTCAACGCCTGAAGGAAGTCAGGATGTCTCGCTCTATGAGAAACACGGTCGCTTGAAGGCTCAACTCAAACAAGCAGAGGAGGAATGGGAAGCGCTGATTTAGAAAGACAACAGACAACGGACAATAGACAACGGACAACGGACGACAGACAACAGACAACAGACAACAGACAACATGAGGAAGGTTTGTGATTTTATTGCGCAATGGATGGGCTTGTTGGTGCTTTTGGTGGCAGCAGTAGCTTTGTTCATGCCTGCTTCGTTCATTTGGATTGAGACAAAGACCATCAATCCGATGCTGGGCGTCATCATGTTCGGAATGGGACTGACACTTTCGCCAAAGGACTTCAAGATTGTGCTGAGCCGTCCTACAGACATCCTTATTGGTTGCCTTGCACAATTCACCATCATGCCTTTGCTGGCTTGGTTGCTGACACTTGCTTTCTCGCTTCCAAAGGAACTTGCGCTTGGCGTGATACTCGTGGGCTGTTGTCCTGGAGGAACGGCTTCGAACGTCATCACTTACCTCGCGAAAGGCGATTTGACTCTTTCTGTAGGCATGACTGCTTGCTCCACCCTACTCGCTCCCATCGTGACGCCTTTGCTCGTTTGGCTGATGGCTGGCACTATGGTTGAGGTCGATACACTCGGAATGCTGCTGAGCATCGTATATGTTGTGATTGCGCCCATCATTGTGGGATTGCTTTGCCAACGATTCTTACCACAACTCACGAAAGCCGTCACTCCCTATCTGCCTGCCTTCTCGTCTCTGGCGATTGCCATTACGGTGGGCATCGTTGTGTCGCACAATGCTGACCGCTTGATGCTTGGCGGACTGATAGTCATTCTTGTCGTTATACTTCACAATATATTTGGCCTCTCTTTAGGTTTCGCGATAGGACGTCTGTTGCGTTTGGAGAAGCCGAAATGTGTTGCCCTCAGTATCGAGGTCGGCATGCAGAACAGCGGCTTGGCTTCTTCCCTTGCCAACATGCACTTCGCGGCTTATCCGCTTGCCACCATCCCTGGAGCCATCTTCAGCGTCTGGCACAATATCAGCGGAGCTTTGGCAGCAAGAATCTTTTCAACGGACAACAGACAACGGACAACGGACAACAGACAACGGACAACAGACAATAACCAATTATATAATAAATTATGAAAAAGAATCAAATTATTATGGCATTTGCTTTGACGGCATTAGCTGCGGCTTGCACACCTGAAAGCAAGCAATTGGCTTCTGGCATAGACCTCGCCAATCTCGATTCAACTTATCTGCCTGGTACAGACTTCTACATGTATGCAACAGGCGGTTGGCAGAAAGCTCATCCCCTGACGGCTGAGTACAGTCGTTTCGGTTCCTTCGACCAGCTGCAGGAGGACAACAACAAGCGTCTTCGTTCGCTCATCGACAGCGTGGCTGCTCAGCAGAACGAAAAGGGTTCCATCGAGCAGAAGATTGCCGACCTCTACAACTCTGCGATGGACAGCGTGAACCTGAACGAACACTACTGGGGCGCACTCGAAGAGTTCCTGCTTTGTGATGGCTACCAGTGCGAGCCCGAAATCACAGCAAATTGGCTTAAGGAAGAATGGCCGCGTATGCAGAGACAAGGTGTTCCTGGCCTCTTCGGCATGTATATCGGAGCTGATGAGAAAGACTCGAAGAACAACCTCGTGACAATCTTTCAAGGTGGTCTGACGCTCGGACAGAAGGACTACTACCTCGACCAAGACCCCAAGACGCAGGAGATTCGAGAGGCATATAAGAAGTACATTGCCGACCTCTGTCAGCACACAGGCTTCTCGGAGAAGGATGCTCAGCGAATCAGCAAGGATGTGATGCGCATAGAGACGCGTATTGCTGAGGCAAGCAAGAGCCGCACCGAACTTCGTGACCCTGAAGCCAACTACAACAAGCTCTCTTATGCTGAACTGAAAGAGCAGTTCTCTGGCATCGACTGGGACGCATACTTCGGTAACTTCGGCATGGAGGGCGTGAAGGAAGTCTGCCTTGGTCAGCCTCTCGCCATACACGAAGTGGAGAAGGTTCTGAAGGAAGAAACTCCCGAAGCCTTGCAGAACATCTATCTTTGGCACGCTATCGATATGGTTTCGTCCTTCATTGATGACGAGAGCCGCGCGCTGAACTTCGGTTTCTACGGCAAGGTGATGAGCGGCAAGGAAGAGGACCGTCCTCGCTGGAAGCGTGCCGTCTCTGCCGTTGAAGGTGGGCTTGGAGAAGCGCTCGGACAGCTCTACGTTGCAAAGTATTTCCCACCAGAAGCAAAGAAGCGCATGGAGAAGCTTGTCAGCAATCTGCAAGTGGCTCTGGGCGAACGCATAGACGTGCAGGAATGGATGTCGGACGAGACGAAGAAAGTGGCTCGCGAGAAACTCGACGCCTTCTACGTGAAGGTGGGTTATCCCGACAAGTGGAAGGACTACAGCGACCTCGAAATCGGCGACAGCTATCTCCGCAACATGCTTGCCGTGGGCGAATGGGAAATCAAGGACATGATCAAGACGAAGTTCAACAAGCCTGTTGACAAGGACGAATGGTACATGACTCCGCAGACCGTCAATGCCTACTACAACCCGACGACCAACGAGATTTGTTTCCCTGCAGGCATCCTGCAACCTCCCTTCTTCGACATGCAGGCCGACGATGCCTTCAACTACGGTGCAATCGGAGTCGTAATCGGCCATGAAATGACGCACGGCTTCGACGATCAGGGCAGCAAGTACGACAAGACAGGCAATCTCGTGACCTGGTGGAGCGAGGAAGACACCAAGCAATTCGAAGAGCGCATCCAGGTGATGCGTGAGTTCCACGACAGCATCTAGGTTCTGCCAGGGCTTCATGCCAACGGCTCTCTCACACTCGGTGAGAATATGGCCGACC
>JAGCXU010000186.1 GCA_017961145.1 Bacteroidaceae bacterium
TGCAATTTACTAGTGTGACGATTGCAATTTACTAGTGTGACGTTTGCGATTTACTAGTGTGACGTTTGGGATTTAGCTTGCAGTCGTTTGGTAATGACATTATTTCCTCCATTAAGAATAAAATTCTTAATTCATAGCCTTAAATTCTCAAATTCTTTGTATCTTTGCAGCCGAAACAGCGAATTGTACATTATATAATTTATATATAAAGCATGAAATTGAACATCATCGTACTTGCCAAACAAGTACCTGACACGCGCAATGTCGGCCCAGACGCAATGACGCCTGAGGGAACCGTCAACCGTAGCGCGTTGCCTGCCATCTTCAATCCTGAGGACCTCAACGCCCTCGAGCAGGCTCTGAGACTGAAAGACCAATTCCCAGGCACGAGTGTGACCGTCATTACGATGGGCCCAGGCCGAGCTGCCGAAGTGATTCGCGAAGCTATGTACAGGGGTGCCGACGGTGGCTATCTCCTTACAGATAGGGCTTTTGCCGGTGCCGATACCCTTGCCACAAGCTATGCTCTCGCAACTGCCATCAAACATGTCTGCCCCAATGTTGACCTCATCATTGGTGGCCGGCAGGCTATCGACGGCGATACGGCTCAGGTTGGTCCTCAAGTTGCTGAGAAACTCGGCTTGAATCAGATAACTTATAGCGAGGAGATCCTCTCCTTGAAGGACGGAAAGATTACCGTAAAGCGTCATATCGACGGTGGTGTGGAGACAGTCGAAAGCGCTCTGCCTTGCGTCCTGACCGTTAATGGAAGTGCGGCTCCCTGCCGTCCTCGCAATGTAAAGCGAGTCATGAAGTACAAACGTTGCCTTGCACCTATGGAATTGCCTCAAGGTACAGGCTTTGGCGACCTGCCTTATGCCTCTGAATATGAGAAGAAACCTTACCTGAAACTCGGTCAGTTGAGTTGTGCCGACGTGAATGCCGACCTCAATCAATGTGGTCTGGCAGGCTCTCCCACTAAGGTGAAGAACGTAGAGAACATCGTCTTCAAGGCGAAAGAAAGCAAAGTATTAACCGGTAGCGACGAGGATGTGAACGGTCTCATCCAAGAACTCCTCGCAAGCCACACAATCGGATAACGCCCTATGAATAGTGTATTTGTTTATTGCGAGCTTGAAGGCACAAAGGTTGCCGAAGTAAGCCAAGAGCTTCTGACTAAAGGCAGAAAGCTGGCGAACACTTTGGGCGTTAAGCTCGAAGCCGTTGCAGCCGGCAGCGGAATTACAGGAAAAGTTGAGAATCAGATACTTCCTTATGGTGTGGATAAACTTCACATCTTTGATGCGGAAGGTCTCGCACCCTACACAAGCAAACCTCATACGGCAGTCCTCGTCAACCTCTTCAAGCAGGAACAACCTCAGATCTGCTTGATGGGAGCTGATGTCGTAGGTCGCGACCTCGGCCCTCGCGTCTCTTCAGCCTTGCATAGCGGACTCACTGCCGACTGTACAAGCCTTGAGATAGGCCCTCATGAAGACAAGAAGACAGGCAAGACTTACGAGAACTTGCTCTATCAGATTCGTCCTGCTTTCGGCGGAAATATCGTCGCAACAATCGTCAATCCAGAGAACAGACCACAGATGGCAACTGTTCGCTCTGGTGTGATGAAGGCAGAAGTACTCGATCCTAACTACAAGGGCGAGGTCATCGTGGAAGATGTGGCGAAGTATGTGCCCGAAACAGAGTATGTTACGAAGGTGCTCGACCGTCATGTTGAGGCTGCGAAGAACAACCTGAAGGGCGCTTCCATCATTGTGGCAGGCGGCTATGGCGTCGGCTCGAAGGAAGGCTTCGAGCAACTCTACGAATTGGCCAAAGTGCTTCATGCAGAAGTAGGTGCAAGCCGTGCTGCTGTCGATGCAGGTTTTGCCGACCACGACTTACAGATTGGTCAGACAGGTGTTACCGTTCGTCCGAAGGTTTACATTGCTTGCGGCATTAGCGGAGCCATCCAGCACGTGGCAGGTATGAAGGAGTCGGGCATCATCATCTCCATCAACTCAGACGAGAACGCCCCCATCAACACCATTGCCGACTACGTCATCAATGGCACAGTGGAAGAGGTCGTTCCCAAACTCATCAAGTATTATAAACAGAATAGTAAATAAAAACAGTAGTTAAGTAGTTAGAGTAGTTAAGTAGTTAAGCCATTACCTCATGACTAATAACTTTTACGGAATCGTTGCATGGCAGAAGGCACATGACTTTGTGCTGATGGTTTACAGGGAGACAAAGAACTTCCCAGAAACTGAGAGGTATGGGTTATGTTCGCAGTTTCAGCGTGCAGCAGTTTCTATTCCTGCTAATATAGCGGAAGGTTATAAGAAATTGAGTAGAGCAGATAAACTTCGTTTTTACAACATTGCCCAAGGTAGCCTGGAGGAATGCAGATATTATGTTTTGCTTTCAAGGGACTTGGGCTATATCGATGAAGAGCATTATAATCTCCTTTTTGATATGGTAGAAGAAACAAGCAAGTTGTTAAATGGCTATTGTAAAGGTGTTATTGACAAAGATTTTAGTAAAGACCTATAGCAGTGGTATTGGCTTAACTACTTAACTACATAACTACTTTCTACAAAAATATAATAACATGGCAAACTATTATAACGACATAAAAGAGATTAAGTTCGAGCTCGAGAACAGTCCTTTGATGGAGCGAATCGTTGAGCTCAAGGAACGTCAGTACGAAGACAAGGACAGATATGACGAGGCTCCGCAAGACTTTGCTGATGCTATGGACTCGTACGACAAGGTGCTTGACATTGTTGGAGACATCACAGCAAACGTGATTGCCCCCAATGCAGAAGCCGTTGATGCCGAAGGTCCTCATCATGAAAATGGCCGTGTACGCTATGCTTCGAAGACCTACGAGAACCTCGAAGCCATGATTCAGGCTGGCATGAACGGCATGACGATGCCTCGCCGTTATGGTGGCCTGAACCTGCCCGTAACGGTTTATACTGCAGCCAACGAGATTGTCTCGACTGGCGACGCTGGCTTCGAGAACATCTGGAGTCTGCAGGACTGCATCGAGACGCTCTATTGCTTTGGCAACGAGGAGCAGCGGCAGAAGTACATCCCTCGCGTCTGCAAGGGCGAGACGATGTCGATGGACTTGACCGAACCAGATGCAGGTAGCGACCTGCAGAGTGTTATGCTCAAGGCAACCTTCGACGAAGAGAACAATTGCTGGCGGCTGAATGGTGCAAAGCGCTTCATTACTAATGGAGATAGCGACATCCACCTTGTGCTTGCCCGTTCTGAAGCAGGAACAAGAGACGGTCGTGGCCTCTCGATGTTCATCTATGACAAGCGCGACGGAGGTGTCGATGTGCGTCGCATCGAGAATAAACTCGGCATTCATGGCAGTCCGACCTGCGAACTTGTCTATAAGAATGCTAAGTGCGAACTCTGTGGTGACCGCAAGCTTGGCCTTATTAAGTATGTAATGTCGCTGATGAACGGAGCCCGTCTGGGTATTGCCGCTCAGAGTGTTGGCCTTTCGCAAGCCGCTTACAACGAAGCTATCGCCTATGCTCGCGACCGCAAGCAGTTCGGCAAGGCTATCATCGAATTCCCTGCTGTGGCAGAGATGATTAGCAACATCAAGGCTCGTCTCGATGCAGGTCGTGCTCTGCTTTACCAGACAGCTCGTTATGTGGACATCTATAAGGCTTTGGAAGACATCAGTCGTGAGCGCAAACTGGAGCCAGAAGAACGCGTTGAGTTGAAGCAGTACAGCCGCCTTGCTGATGCCTTTACACCTCTGGCAAAGGGCATGAACAGCGAGTATGCTAACCAGAACGGCTATGATTGCATTCAGGTTCATGGCGGTTCAGGCTTCATGCTCGAGTATGCTTGCCAGCGCATCTATCGTGACGCCCGCATCACTTCCATTTATGAAGGCACAACACAGCTCCAGACTGTTGCAGCTATTCGATATGTGACGAACGGCTTCTATGCTCAGGTCATCGAGGATTACGAGCAAATGCCTGTCGCTGCGGAACTTGAAGGGACAAAGGCCCGCATCAAGGTAATGGCAGAGAAGTTCAATGCTTGCACTGCTGCCGTGAAGGAAGCAGACAATCAGGAGTTGCACGACCTCTGTGCACGTCATCTTTATGAGATGGCTGCAGATGTTATCATGTGCTATCTCTTGATGCAGAACGCTACAAAGGCTCCTGAACTTTTCGGCAAGAGTCTTCAAGTCTATGTCAATCTCGCGGAAGCCGAGGTGGAGAAGCATGCCTCTTTGCTTGGCAAGATGAACATAGAACGACTCGATAATTACAGACAACAATAATCTATCCATAAGCCATGAAACACTATCTTTTGTCATTCCTGATGGTGTTCGTAGCTTTGCAAATGCAAGCAACGGACATCATCTACGGCAATTGCCACTATCGAGAGATAGAAGGGCGTTATGCAGGTTATCGTAAAACCGAAAGTTACACAACCTTCGAGTCCGACGACCGCATCACCCTCGTCTATTGCCTTCGCATTCCTCGTGACTCCGTTTCTGGTGTCGCTGTGTTGGTGCCCAAGGTAAATGGTGATGTCACTCTTAATGTGCGTGTCAAGAACTGCAGTACTGATGCTGTTTTGCTTGAGAATAGTGTTACTGTAGCTTGTTCAAGGAGCCAAACCACGAACTTTGAGATTATTCCCAAGATGAAGTTTCCTGCCGACACTTGGTATCGTGTAGAGATTCAGGTACCAGACGGATACAATCGCATCAACCGCCTTCTTCGACTTGAGTTCGAGCGTAAGAGTGGCAACCCTGTCATCGATGCCCATCTTCGAGGCTTCCCCACACCTGCCACACATCTATGGTTCGGACACTCGACTGCACAATATGCTCCGCAGAACGAATCCTATGAGTGGTGCTACCAGGAAGTGCTGATGCCTAAGGAGTGGGCAACCATCAATACCTATCTCATGACGCTTGGTATCACGGGTGGCTACATGGGCATACAGATGTGTGGTCAGACAGTACAAAACGAGAACGGGCAGTATACTGACACGATTCCTTCGTCTTATCAGCATCGAGTCCTCTTTTCTATATGGGACAATGGTGACACAGATATCACACCTGACCTGGCAACCTACCTTAGGGCAGGTGCCTTGGCTTATGGCGACGACGTGACCATCAATCGCTTTGGCAACGAAGGTACTGGTTGCCAGTCAATGGTTTACAATGGACATTGGAATCCAGGGCAGTGGGTGCAGTTCCTAACTTGTGCTCGACCTGAGGAGCGAACCATCGTCCTCAAGGATCAGGCCGGCAATGACAGCATCATTCGCTATCCTTGTTCTCTGCTTTCCACTTGGTACAAGAACATCGAAGACCCAGAGTGGCACTACATGGCAACCATCCGCCATAGTGGCGAGTCGCACTACTACAATACATGGTACTCGTTTATCGAGAACTGGGCAGATACTGGAGGCGAGCTTTTCCGCAGGGCTTACTACCGTAATAACTATCAGAGGTCTGTCGGAAGTGGCAAGTGGTACTTTGTCAACAAGGCAAGTTTCAGCCAAACCGACTATCAGAGCTTCATCAGCAGTGGTGAGATAACTGCTCGACATCGTCGGATGGACTATGGACACGGGCTTGCCAGCGATGTTCCTCGAGCCTACTATATGCAGGCAGGTGGTTATGGACAGCCAAAGGATTCGGCCAACACATTGCCTTTGGTGGATGATCATAGTTGTGTGGAAAGTATCAATCTCGACTCGCTTGTGGCCACTTTGCGAACGGCTTATCTGGCTGACTCGAAGGCTTCGATGAGGACTCTCATCTCGACTCATGGTTCGCAGAAGCTCATAAAGTCGCTTGTTCAAGAGCTCATCGACAGGACCAATCGCTTTGAGGGCTATACTTACGAAGCGATGGCTCCTATTCGAGAATTGGCAGAGACCGAATATTCCTTCTCGCAAATGTCTCAGGCTTTGCTCAATATGGCAGAGAACAATCCCATGCTTCGCTATGGTAATACGTTGAAGGCGGAGCATATCTGTTCGTTCCGGGCTTATATGATAGGTAATGGTGAGGACATTCTCGCAGTTCGAGACCACGAGATTGTCACCATTCCGCAGGCAGAGGCTGACGTGACAGACAGAAAGAACCATTGGATTATCCTTCGTCACGACGACGAGAACTACTATTGCCTCTACAATCTCGGCTCAGGTTATTATCTGACCATTGGTACGAGGGTAACCGTTTCGGAAGTTCCACACAAGTTGAACATGAATTTCTCCAACAAAAAGTTCGTCATTCGAGAAGGTTCATCCAAATACATTGGCATCAATTACAACAAAATTCCCATAACAGTCAATGGTACTAAGGCAGTCGGTTTTGAACTGCTCGACAACTACTACCTTACGCCTGAGACGTCGCTAGTCTGCAGGCTTCTCGAGGAAACGACTTCTCAAGGCATTGCTACGGGAATTGATGAGATAAAGACAGAGCCATTGTTGCAGCCTGGAGAGGAAACTTCTTCACTCAGCGAAGACATCGCAGCCGTTTATTATTACGACCTTCAAGGTCGTCGCATCGGCTATGCTTTGCCTGTAGGAGAGCCTGTCATAGCTCACATCGTTCTTCGCAACGGAGCCTCCATCGTCAGGAAGATTATGGCAAAGTAAAAAACATAACGTGCCATGTTTTAAAACGTGGCACGTTATGTTTGCCATCGTAACGTGTTACGTTTTTTAGTTTAAAATGCTGTCAGCAAGCAGAGCAAGCTGTTCTTCGTCGACAGCTTTCATGCGAGAGCGGATAGTTACCATCGGTTCGACAATCTCGCAGTCTTTCATCGCTTCTATCATCCCACGCATGACGCGACCTGCCGAGGGTGCCCAACTGCCGTTCTCCACGATGCCGAAGCGACGCTTCTGGTAGTTCTTTATCTGAAGATGATGCAGGAAGTCGTGCATGACAGGGAAGACACCTCCGTCATAGCTTGCAGCTGCCACCACAATGTTGGGATAGCGGAAAGCATCCTCGATGACTTCGGCCATATCATCGCGACTGAGGTCGCTGACGACTACCTTTTTGGCACCTTTTTCGCGGAGCAGTTCGCCCAACCTTTCTGCTGCTTTTGCTGTTCCGCCATGAATGCTTGCATAAGCCACAAGCACACCTTCGCTTTCTGGCTCGTAGCGACTCCAAATGTCGTAAAGCCTGATGGCCTCAGCCAAAGCTTCGCCTTTGAGAACAGGGCCATGAAGAGGACAAATGGTCTGGATATCAAGGTTTGCAGCCTTTTTCAAGACATTCTGAACCTGCACGCCATACTTGCCACAAATGTTGAAGTAGTAACGGCGAGCCTCGCAAGCCCAGTCGTCAGTCTCGTTGACTAGCGCTCCGAACTTGCCGAACCCATCAGCCGCAAAGAGAACTTTTTCCGTACTCTCGTAGCTCATTATCACTTCAGGCCAATGCACCATAGGTGCTGCAATGAAGTGGAGCGTATGGCTGCCAAGTGTGAGCGTATCGCCTTCCTTAACGGTAATGACGCGACCTTCAAACTGGAAGCCGTCGAAGAAGTTTGGCAGCATCTTCAAAGCCTGAGCGCTGCAGACAAGCTGCATTTCAGGATAAGCCTCGAGCGCTTCAGCAATGAGCGAAGCATGGTCGGGCTCCATATGATGGGCAACGAGATAGCTCGGCTTCCTGCCAGCAAGAGCATTCTTCAAGTTTGCCTTCCACTCATCAGCTTTCCTGCGATCTGCAGTATCCATAATGGCAATCTTCTCGTCTTCGATGAGATACGAGTTGTAACTCATGCCTTCGGGCACAACATATTGGCTCTCAAAGAGGTCAATGTCGAGGTCATCGACGCCAATGTACTTGATTGTATTGGAAATGGTTGTGTACATATTATAACGATTTATTTTATTCAAGATATGTGTAACCGTAGAGTCCGGCTCGATAGTTGCTGATGAATTCCTTGCCTTCGTTTGGGGTTATCTTGCCGTCCTTGATGGCTTTGCTCACCCAAATCTCGAGGCGACGAACAAGTTTCTTCGGGTCGTATTGTACATACTCGAGCACATCGGCAACGGTCTCGCCATCAATGAATTGCTCGATGGTGTAGTCCTCCTTGTCCACGCTGATGTGTACGGCATTCGTGTCGCCAAAGAGGTTGTGCATGTTGCCCAAAATCTCTTGATAAGCACCAACGAGGAAGACACCGATGTAATAATGTTCGCCTTGACGAACTGGGTGCAGAGGAATGTAGTTTGTCTGCTGTCCTCCATTGACATAAGCCGTTATCTTTCCGTCGCTATCGCAAGTGATGTCCTGTAAGGTCGCACTTCTTGTCGGTTGTTCTTCAAGTCGCGCTATAGGCATAATGGGGAAGAGTTGGTCGATGCCCCACGAATCGGGCATGCTTTGGAAGAGCGAGAAGTTGCAGAAGTACTTGTCGGCCATCTGCTTGTCGAGGTTGCGAAGCTCGTCAGGAACATGTTTCTGATGGTGTGCCAACTCTGCCACTTCATGACTGATGGCCCAATAAAGTGACTCGATTTGTGCACGAGTCTTGAGGTCGATGATGCCGTGACGGAAGAGATCGAGCGCTTCCTCGCGAATGTCCTCAGCATCATGCCAGTCCTCGAGAAGAGAACGCGAAGAAAGCTTGTCCCAAATCTCCGTCAAGTCGTGCACGAGTTTGTGGTCATCGGGACCTGGTTCGAAATCTTCAGGCATTTGTGGAGCTGAAACACTCTCCAAGACATCGATGACAAGGACGCTATGATGAGCTGTCAACGAACGACCACCTTCTGTAATGAGATTGGGGTGGGGGATTTCGTTCTTGTTGGCTGCTTCGACGAAAGTGTAGATGCAGTCGTTGACATACTCCTGAATGCTATAGTTGACGCTGCTCTCGCTATTGCTGCTTCGTGTACCGTCGTAATCGACGCCCAGGCCACCACCGCAATCGACAAACTTGATGTCGAAACCCATTGCATGGAGCTGAACATAGTATTGTGCGGCTTCGCGAAGGGCTGTGCTGATGCGGCGAATCTTGTTGATTTGGCTGCCAATGTGGAAATGGATGAGGCGCAGGCAATCGCGAAGGCCAAGCTCGTCGAGTTTCTGCAGTGCCATCAAGAGCTCAGACGAATTAAGTCCAAACTTAGAGGCATCACCGCCACTCTCGCTCCATTTTCCGCTGCCATTGCTTGCCAGTTTGATGCGAATGCCGAGGTTGGGATGCACACCAAGTTTCTTTGCTGTTTCGGCAATAACAGCCAGTTCAGGAAGTTTCTCAATGACGAGGAAAACGCGTTTGCCCATCTTTTGTGCCAAGAGAGCCAGTTCGATAAAGTTCTGGTCCTTGTGTCCGTTACAGATGATAAGGCTGTCGCTGTCCATATTGGTAGCAAGGACGGCATGAAGTTCAGGCTTCGAACCCGCTTCCAGTCCGAGGTTATAGCGTTTTCCGTGACTGATGATTTCCTCTACGACAGGTCGCATCTGATTGACCTTGATGGGGAAGATGATGAAGTGTTCGCCCTTGTACTCATACTCCTTCGTCGCCTTTCGGAAACACTCGTCAGTCTTTTCAATTCGATTGTCGAGGATGTCGGGGAAGCGAAGCAAGACGGGAGCTGTCACATGGCGAGTCGCCAACTGATCCACAACCTCTTTGAGGTCCACCTGCACACTGTTCTTCTTGGGTGTGACATAGACGTGTCCTTTCTCGTTGATACCGAAGTAGTTGACTCCCCATCCTTTGATGTTGTAGAGTTCCTCGGAGTCCTCAATACGCCATTTCTTCATAAACAATAACCTTTAACCAATAACCATTATAGTCCCAATGCTTCTCGGATGAGTTGGACGCTGATTTGCAGTTTGTCGTAGTTGTCAAGCAGCGTTACATCGATTACGTGCTCTGCCATGAGGTAGTATGGTTCGCGCTCTTTGAGCGAAGTTCGAATGAAATCGAGCAGTTCGTCTTCGCTTTTCCCTTGCAACAGAGGTCTTTCCACCTTTCGCATTTTGAGGTGTTGAGCCAGCACTTCTGGAGTTGCTTTCAGGTAAACGCTTTCGCCCACACTGCGAATGTAGTCCATATTGTCGAAGAAGCAAGGAGTTCCACCGCCGCAACTCAAGACAATGTCCTCAAACTCAGCGGCTTCGTGAAGCATGTTGCGTTCCAGTTCACGGAAGCCTTCCTCGCCTTTCTCAGCAAAGAGTTGTGCTACAGTACGATGGTAACGCATCTCGATGTACCAATCAAGGTCGTAGAAAGTGCGACCCAATGCAAGGGCGAGTTGCCGTCCGACAGTTGTCTTACCAGAACCCATGTAGCCAATCAGGATGATGCTTTTCATTTGCGAGCGAAGCGACGTCTTGGTGCCTTTGTAGCAGGCTTTTCGTTTTGTTCATTGATAATCTCCATGCATGCTTCGTAGGTCAAGTCGTTTGCCTTTTCGTGCATGTTCTTAGGCAAGCGATAGTTGTTGCCTTTGTAGGAGATGTAGGGGCCGTAGCGACCGTTCAGCACTTCTAGTTCAGGGTCTTCCTCGAAGGATTTGAGATGACGCTCAGCCTCTTCCTGATGTTTGCGATGCATCATGATGACGGCTTGCTCGAAAGTCAAATCCATCGGATCAGTGCCTTTGGGAACAGAGACATACGAGCCTTTGTGAGAAACGTAAGGACCGTATTTTCCTGCTCCGATGATAATGGGCTCGCCTTCGTACATACCTAGTTTTCTGGGCAGTTGGAAGAGCTCAAGAGCCTCTTCCAGCGTGATGGTCTCGAGTTTCTGGCCGGCATTGAGTTGTGCAAAGCGAGGCTTTTCTCCTGTTGCCGTACCTCCCATCTGAGCGACGGGACCGAAGCGTCCAATCTTCACTGTTACGGGAGCTCCCGTAGCTGGATCCTTGCCTAAGAGCCGCTCGCCTACCTTGTGTTCTGTATGAGTGTTGACAGACTTTTCCACCAATGGTTCGAAGTCCTTGTAGAAATCCTTGACCACGCCTTCCCACGCCATTTTTCCTTCGGCTATTTCATCAAACTCCTTCTCGATGTCGGCTGTGAAGTTGTAGTCCATGATTTCGGGGAAGTTCTCGGTAAGATAATCGTTCACCACGACGCCCGTATCTGTGGGCAAGAGTTTGCCGCGTTCCTGTCCGACGATGGTAGTGTGCGAAGCCTGAGTCAATTTGTCACCTTTCAAGGTGAGTGTCTGATACGAGCGTTCCTCGCCTGGCTTGTCACCCTTCTCCACATATTCGCGTTGCTGAATGGTAGTGATGGTTGTGGCGTAAGTGCTGGGGCGACCAATGCCGAGTTCCTCGAGTTTGCGGACGAGGCTTGCTTCGTTGTAGCGGACAGGACGTTGAGAGAAACGTTGAGTGGCCACGATTTGTTCGCGAGAAAGAGTTTCGCCTACTTTCATGACGGGCAATGTGCTGAGGTTTTCGTTGTCACTTTCGCTGTCAAAGTACATGTCGTTTTGATCGCTATAAACACGGAGGAAACCGTCGAACTTGACCACTTCTCCATCGGCCAGGAAGGTTTCTTCCTTTCCGTCGATATTGATGATGACATGAGTGCGTTCCAGTTCTGCATCGGCCATTTGGCTGGCAATGGTACGCTTCCAGATCAGGTCGTAGAGTCGGCGTTCCTGCTGGTTGCCCTCAATCTGTTGCTGGTCCATATAGGTGGGACGGATTGCTTCGTGAGCCTCCTGAGCGCCTTTTGAACTGGTGTGATATTGGCGTGTCTTGACGTACTCTTTGCCCATCTGCTCTGTGATGACGCTTTTGCTGGCACCTAGACAGAGTTTGCTCAGATTGACACTATCCGTACGCATATAGGTGATGCGTCCGCTTTCGTAGAGATGCTGAGCCACCATCATGGTTTGTGCTACGGTGAGGCCGAGTTTGTGAGCTGCTTCCTGTTGCAGGGTACTTGTCGTGAATGGAGGAGCAGGAGAGCGTTTTACGGGTTTTGTCTGAATGTCCTGAACGGTAAACTTGCCGTTCTTCAAGCTCTCCAGAAAAGCTTTTGCCTCCTCGATAGTGGGGAAGCGACGGCTGAGTTCTGCCTTCACTTCGCTGCCGTCGGTATTGAGGAAGACTGCCGTAATTCGGTAGTTCTCCTCGCAACGGAAATCCTGAATTTCGCGTTCGCGTTCCACAATCAGTCGGACAGCAACACTTTGGACGCGGCCAGCCGAGAGGCTTGGTTTAACTTTTCGCCAAAGTACAGGACTGAGTTTGAAGCCTACAATACGATCCAGAACTCTGCGGGCCTGCTGGGCATTTACCAGATTGAGGTCGATTTTTCTGGGGTGCTCGATGGCGTCCAGAATGGCAGGCTTCGTAATTTCGTGGAAAACGATTCGACGCGTTTTCTCTGGTTTCAGTCCCAGTACCTCATAGAGGTGCCAACTGATGGCTTCTCCCTCACGGTCTTCATCGGAAGCCAGCCAGACCATGTTTGCCTGATCAGCCTGACTCTTCAACTGAGCTACCACTTTCTGCTTGTCGGCAGGTACCTCGTATTGTGGCTCGAAAGTCTTCTCGTCCACGCTGAACGACCGCTTCTTCAGGTCGCGAATATGTCCATAGCTGGACAGAACCTTGTATTTGTCACCCAGAAACTTTTCTATCGTCTTAGCCTTTGCAGGGCTCTCCACAATCACCAAATTATCCTTCGCCATTATATTATACTGTTATTGTCATTTTATCATTTTGCGGCTGCAAATGTACGGTATTTTTTTGGGATTACACATTATATATATAGAAAAATTCACTTTTCCTCATGATTTTTCATCATTTCATTGTTTCATTCTTTCATTTTTATATATAGGTGTGCGCGAGATTTCCACTCTCGTATTTACAGATAAGCAAACAAGGCGGCAGAAATTCTGTCGCCTTGTTGTGCTTTGGTTTGGAAGGATTTGCTTAGCTTCCTGCCGCTACTATCAGAGCCAAACCGGCAAGGAAGAAGATGAACATGATGGTCAGATAGCCGTTTGTCTTTCCGTCTGCACCCTTGAATTCTTTCCAGACGCAGACGCCCCATAGTGCAGCAATCAGCGGAGCACCTTGCCCCAGGGCATACGAGATGGCTGCTCCAGCCTTGCCTGCTGCAATATAGCTGAGCACCGTTCCCAGTCCCCAAATCATACCACCCAGCAGACCTACCAGATGCAGACTGCCCGAACCACGGAAATAGTCGGCATAGTTGACCGGTTCGCCTTCCACAGGGCGCTTCATGGCTATCGTGCCCCATAGGAAATTGCTAAGAAAGACGCCCACAGAGAAGATGAAGAATGCCGTGTAGGGCGTGGCCTTACCGATAGCCGGATTCTCAAAATTGTCCAGATCCATACCTTTTGCTACGAAACTATAGAAGAAAGACATCAGAACACCAGCCACAATGGCCAGAATGATGCCTTTTCGGCTACTGGAACCCTTCTCTGCCTCGTTCGTCGTTCCCATTGCACGAAGCTTCTGGATGCGGCCCGAAGCGATACCGTTCACTACGATAGCAACCACTACGAGAGCCACACCCAAGAAGAGCAGCAGGGCGTTTCCTTTGACTTGCAGGATGTAGTTGTGAATGACGCCCAGAACGAGTGCCAAGCCCACTCCGATAGGAAAAGCCACCGTCATGCCGGCTTGTGAGATGGAAGCGCTCAGCAGGATGTTGGCCAAGTTGAAAATGATGCCACCCAGCATAATCCAGCCGAATGTCGAGAGCGACAGTTGGGCAAGGTCTGCCGTGAAGCTGCGTCCCTCTTCGCCAAAACTGCCGAAAGTGAAGCCTACAAGGAGCGAGAAGAGCAAGATGCCAATGACATAATCCCAATAGAAGAGCTCGTATCTCCAGCTCTTACCCGCGAGCTTTTGGGTGTTTCCCCACGAGCCCCAGCACATCATCGTGACAACACACAGAATGACAGCCAAAAGATAACTTTTTACGATGAACATGGATATGTGTGAGTTATAAATTAAGAATTAAAGATTAAGAATTAAGGATTTCCTTTTCGTACGGAATGCTTCTCCATGCCCCAATACGAGTCACGCTGAGCGAGGCGGCTTTGTTCGCGAAACGAATTGCCTCGGCAAAGCTCTCACCTTTGCACAGTGCCACACACAATGCGCCGCAAAAGGTGTCGCCTGCAGCCGTCGTGTCCACCACATCGACCTTTCCTGTAGGGATGCGGACCAATTCGCCCTCCATGGCCGTATAGGCTCCTGCAGCCCCCGCTGTGATAATCACATTGCTCACACCTTGTCGCTGAATGGCTCGGATAGCCGCCAGAGCCGAGGACTCGTCCGTCGCCTTCACGCCACTCATTCCTGCTGCCTCTGTCTCGTTGGGTGTGATGATATCCACCATTTCGAGCAATTCGGGTGGCAGCGGTTCTTTGGGATAGGGGGCAGGGTTCAGCACCACTTTTGCTCCGTAGCGCTTCGCTGTTTTGGCTGCACTGATAAGCGTCGGGATGGGTGTTTCCAGTTGCATCAGCAATATTGCCGCCTCTTGGAATAGGGGTTCTGCAGCCACGATGTCGTCTGGCGAAAGCAAAGCGTTGGCCCCGCTTGAGACGATTATCGAGTTCTCGCCCTTGTCGTCCACGGGAATGAGTGCCACGCCAGTCGATATGCCATCTGTCAGGCTCACGAATCGCGTATCGATTCCTTCCTCGGTGAGCAGTCGGAGCGAATTCTTGCCGAAGTCGTCGTCGCCAAGTCGGGCTATGAAAGCCGTCTCCCCACCCAGCCTTCTCACTGCCACAGCCTGGTTAGCTCCCTTGCCGCCCTGGTTCGTGATGAAATCGCGTCCGATTATCGTCTCGCCTGGCAACGGCAGATGGTCCACGCGAATCACCATATCCGTGTTGCAACTGCCCACCACAATAATGCGCTTGCACATATTTTCGAGTTTTTCAGTTTCTGGGTGTAAAGGTATGATTTTTTTTGTGAATCCACCAAATATTTTTACTATTATTTTTTTCGAATCGTATGATTTCTTTCGAATGGTAAAATCAAATTCTAACGGCTCGTTTTTTAAGCACCAATAGCGCTTCTTTTCGCCTCGGATGAAATTTTGTCCGAAGAGTTTGAGGCGATTCTAGGGTCATTTCTGAGCAAAATAGAGGCTATCTGTCTCAGGGCTACAGGCGCAAAAAATCAGTCCAAAACGGAACGTATTTCCATTTACCATTTCATTATCAATAACTTGCGAAAATGTGGCAAATTCAAGTCAATAAAGTTAATAAGTCGTTTTTTAAGAAGAGTCAATAGGGAATTGACTACTTGTCCGTTATGCTGGCTGCTACGGCATTGCTGACGATGGAGCGCAGGCGAACTGTGGAGCCACCCTCGTCGGGATGGACGCAATTGGTGAGCAGGATGACGCTGCAGTCCAGTTCGGGATCAATGACGATGCCAGTCCCCGTGAAACCCGTGTGGCAGTATGTCTGCGACGAGAAAAGGTCGCCATTGCACGAGGCATAGGCACTATAGTTGTCCCAGCCATAAGTGCGTCCGAAAAGCCCGGCGAAGCGGGGCACCGTGCGCACCATTCGGGCTGTCTGTGGGCTCATGATGCGTTTGCCCTGCCACTTTCCCTCGTTCTGGAGCATGGCACAGAGAATGGCAATGTCTTCGGCTGTGCTGAAGAGTCCGGCATTGCCGCTGATGCCTCCGTTCATGATGCGAGCCAGGGGGTCGTGCACCATTCCGCAAAGCACGCTGTCGCTGCTTTGACGAGTGGTGGGAGCGACGATGCTTCGCCAGTCCTCGCCTCGTGGCATGAGGGCTGCCCAACAAGGCTCGTCGGTGTTGTGCCAAACACCCTCCATGTCGGGTGCACAAGGAATATAGTCGGTGTGGTTCATGCCCAAAGGCGCGAAGATGTGCTGGCGCGAGAATTGGCGAAGCGACATACCGCTGACCTTTTCGATGATGCGCTGCAACGTGATGAAATTCAGGCAACTATAGCGGAATCCTGTGCCAGGCTCGAACTCGCGTTTGATGTGCGAAATGCGACGGATGGCAGCATCGGGATTGGGCACGGCGTCGGACGGGGGAGAGTAGTAGGCGGGCAGGCCGGAGGTATGCGTCATAAGATGGTGGATGCGGATGGTGGTCGTCTCGCCCGATTCGTCTTTCCAGTCCTCGAATCCGGGCACATAGCGGCTTACTGGATCGAGCATCCGGAATTTGCCCTCCTCGCACAGAATCAGGGCCGAGAGCGCCGTGGACATCGCTTTGCTGCACGATGCCATATCGAAGACGGTACCCGTAGTCATGGGTTTCTCAACGGGCCAAACCTGTCTGTTTCCGTAGGCCTTGAGGTAGGCGATTTTATTGTGTCGAACCACGGCCAGTACGGCTCCGGGAATGTCGCCACGACTGATGGCATCTTCGATGATGGAGTCGGCAACGAGCAATCGTTCGGACGACATGCCCACCCTTTCTGGCTGGACATGCTTGAGAGCCTGCGCTACCCCCATAGCCGGCATCGTCGCTGCGATGAACAGGAAAATAAGTCTGGAAATCGTATGCATAGAAGTCAGTTTTGTATGGTGCAAAATTAGCATTTTCCCCCCGAAACGAGCAAAGAAATGCGGAAAAAGTTTAAAAACGAACTGCGGCAGCCACGTTATATGACTGCCGCAGTGAGTTGGACTACCTGGGTTCGAACCAAGACTAAGAGAACCAAAACCTCTTGTGCTACCATTACACCATAGCCCAATCCGAAAGCAACTTTCTCAAATTGCGGTGCAAAGGTAAGACAAATAATTCAACATTCAAAATTCAAAATTCAAAATTATTTGCTTACCTGCATTTTTTTTACTTTGCGATGAGCAAAAAGTACTTCTTCTTGCCTTGCTGGACGAGCAGATATTTGCCATCGAGGAGGTTGGCCTCAGTAATCATCTGGTCGAAAGAGGCGAGTTTCTCCTTATTTAGGCTGACGCCGCCACCTTGAGTGAGTTTGCGCATCTCGCCTTTGCTGGGGAAACACTGGGTATGCTCGGCAAAGAGGTCAACGGCCTTTGTGCCTTCACCTTTGAGCAGGTCACGACCGATTTCGAACTGAGGAACGCCGCTAAAAACGTCGAGCAGCGTCTGTTCGTCGAGCTTCACGAGGCTCTCCTTCGTGCTCTTGCCGAAAAGGATGCCGCTTGCCTCGAGCGCCTGTTCGTAGTCTTCTTTGCTATGAACCATGATGGTCAGTTCTTCTGCCAGCTTCTTCTGCAGGACGCGCAGGCCAGGGTCTTGGCGGTGCTCATCGATGAGGGCGTCAATGGTCGGCTTGTCGAGCGAGGTGAATATCTTGATGTAGCGCTCCGCATCTTCGTCGGCGACATTGAGCCAGAACTGGTAGAAGGCGTAGGGACTGGTGCGATTGCGGTCGAGCCAGATATTGCCTTTCTCCGTCTTGCCGAACTTCTTGCCGTCGGCTTTTGTAATGAGGGGACAAGTGAGGGCAAAGGCTTCGTTCTCGCCACCAAGTTTGCGACGGATAAGTTCTGTGCCAGTCGTGATATTGCCCCATTGATCGCTGCCACCCATCTGTAACTTGCAGTTCTTGGTCTGGTAGAGGTGCAGGAAATCGTAGCCTTGAAGAAGCTGATATGTGAATTCGGTGAACGACATGCCGTCCTGGAACTCACCATTGAGTCGACGCTTCACGCTATCCTTTGCCATCATGTAGTTGACCGTAATGCATTTGCCAATATCGCGAGCAAAGTCGAGGAAAGTGAAGTCCTTCATCCAGTCGTAGTTGTTGACCAGCTCGGCACGATTAGGCGCATTGCTTTCGAAGTCGAGGAAGCGGGCCAGTTGCTTTTGAATGCATTCTACATTATGGCGCAAAGTCTCCTCGTTCAGGAGGTTACGCTCCTGACTCTTTCCGCTTGGGTCGCCAATCATGCCAGTCGCACCACCGACAAGAGCGATGGGCTTGTGGCCACAACGTTGCAAATGACGAAGCATCATGACGCCGCAAAGGTGACCGATATGCAGACTATCGGCCGTCGGATCTATGCCGACATAAGCCGAGACTTGTTCTTTCAATAGTAATTCTTCTGTTCCGGGCATCATTTGGTGGATCATGCCCCTCCATTCAAGTTCTTTTACAAAATTCATCAAAATATTTAGAGTTTAATCATTTAGCTATTTATTTCTTCCCTGAAAAGAGTTAGAGAGGTTCTTTAGAATTGTTCCAGATAGGCTATTCTGCTCTCTATGCTTGGGTGTGTGCTGAAGAGTTTGCTCATCATGTTGGTGAACTCGCTCTTGAAAGCTAGCGGTTTCACGATGAAGAGCTGGGCCACATCCTCGCGGTCCACTTGTCCGAGCCCTGGGTCACCACTTATCTTGCGAAGGGCAGATGCCAAAGCCAACGGGTTACCGCAAAGTTCGGCTCCTCCGGCATCGGCCATATATTCGCGTTTGCGGCTGATGGCAAAGCGCGTCAGGAGGGTGAAGAAGTAGCCGATTGCAGCCAGGACAATGGCGATGAGAATGACGGCAATGACAGAGCCTCCGTTCTTTCCGTCTCTACTTGTACGACGATTGCCTCCGCCGTAGATAAAGGTGTTCCAAAGCATACGAACTGCCAGGCTGAGAGCTGTGCTCATGATACCAACGAAAATGATGCTGATGATGAGCAAACGTGTATCGCGATTGCGGATGTGTGTCAATTCGTGACCTATCACGCCAGCCAACTCGTCGTCGTTCAGGCGGTTGCAAATGCCAGTCGTAACAGTTACGGTATAGCTCTTCTCGTCGATTCCGCTGGCAAAAGCATTGAGTTGCGGGTCGTCGATGATGTTTATCTTGGGCATCGGCATTCCGCAAGTCATTGTGAGGTTCTCCACAATATTGTAGATGCGGGGATTCTCACGACGTTCTAGAGGCTTTGCTCCCGTTGCACTTCTCACCATACTGGCATTGGAGAAGTAGGAAATCATGAACCAGATGCCCACGATTCCCACTACCCAAGGAATGGTGTAGAGGAAGGCTTCGTTGGTGGCCATAGCGTCGAAGGCCAGATGCGAGCCATAGGTGTCTGGCACCTCTTGCATGTTCATGAATGCCACGAAAGCATAGACGATGGCCAGAATGATGCAGGGAAAGAGAATGAGCAGCAACAGGCTCTTGAAGTTGTTGCGAACCTGTTGCGTATGGATGCCAACGTAGTTCACTTTTTCTAGTTAGGGATTAAAAGTTATGAGTTAGGAGTTCTCCCTTTTGGAGGAGTTGGATGGGGCTTTAGAAGCTGATTTCAGGAGCCTTGTCCATGTTTACGCGCTCAGCCTCGCCAACATCGAAGAGAGGTTCTTTGTGGAAGCCGAACATGCTTGCAAAGAGAACTGCGGGGAACTTCTGGACGCCATTGTTGAGTTCCTTTGTTGCACTATTGAAGTAGCGACGAACAGCTGCGAGCTTGTTCTCGATGTCGCTAATCTCGGTCTGGAGCTGCATGAAATTCTGGTTGGCCTTCAGGTCGGGATAAGCCTCGGCAACAGCTTTTAGGTTAACCATGGCATGTGTCAGCTCGTTTTCGGCTGCAATCTTGTCGTTGATGGTGGTTGCATTCATAGCGGCTGTGCGGGCTGCAGTCACTTTCTCGAAGAGTTCCTTCTCGTGAGCGGCATAACCTTTGACGGTTGCTACGAGTTGGGGAATGAGGTCGTGACGTTGTTTCAGTTGAACGTCGATGTTTGCGAAAGCATTTTCGCGGTTGTTACGCAGGCCAACAAGGTTGTTGTAGATGCCGATAACCCAAAGAACAAGCAGTACGACGACCGCGATAAGAATAATTGCTAATGTACTCATAATTGTTTTTATTTAGTGTTAAACTTTCTGCTGTTTGTTGTGTCATATTTTGTGCAAAGATACGACAAAAAGTGAAAAGTGAAAAGAGAAAAGTGAAAAATGAAGTGCTAAATTGCAAAAGTTTGTGCGTTTTTGGCTCTTTTTTGCATCTTTTAGCATTTCTGGGATGAATTTTCCGTAAAAAAGTTCTATATTTGCAAGCTAATTCTACGAAATAATATATAAGGTGTATGAGACAGCTTAAAATCACAAAGAGCATCACCAGTCGCGATAGTGCATCGCTCGACAAGTATCTGCAGGAAATAGGTCGTGAGGCATTACTTCCCGTCGAAGAGGAAGTGGAACTTTCCCAAAGGATACGTAAAGGCGACCGTCGTGCTCTCGACAAGTTGGTGCGTGCAAATCTTCGTTTTGTCGTCAGTGTTGCAAAGCAATATCAGAATCAGGGACTTTCTCTTCCCGACCTCATCAACGAGGGCAATGTGGGCTTGATAAAGGCTGCTGAGAAGTTCGACGAGACGCGAGGCTTCAAGTTCATCTCTTATGCCGTTTGGTGGATTCGCCAGACCATTCTGCAGGCTTTGGCTGAGCAGAGTCGTATTGTCCGTCTGCCTCTCAATCAGGTTAGTGCCGTCAATAAAATCACGAAGGCAATGACAAAGTTCGAACAGGAATACGAGCGCAAGCCAAGTGCAGACGAGTTGGCTGAATTGGTCAACGAGTTGCCCGAGAAGATCAGCGACTCTCTTCGTGCTAGTGGCCGCCATGTCAGTGTGGATGCTCCTTTCATCGAAGGTGAAGAGAACAGTCTTTTGGACGTGATGACCAATCCCGATTCGCCTATGGCCGACAAAGGTCTGGTGAGCGAAAGCCTTTCGACCGAGATTGATCGTGCTTTGGGCGTGCTCAACGAACGCGAGAAACAGATTATCGAGCGCAGTTTTGGCATTAACAATCAGCCGGAAATGACTCTCGAAGAGATAGGCGAAACCTTTGGTCTAACCCGCGAACGTGTCCGCCAAATCCGCGAGAAAGCCATTCGCAAGCTTCGTGCAGGCAGCAGGAACAGTCTGCTTCGCTCTTATCTCGGCTAAACGAATCATGCAAACAAGAAGAGAGACACATTTCGTGCCTCTCTTCTTGTTTGTTGTTGGCTATAGGGTTTTAGTCATTCTGTAGCAAATGAAGGTTTCGCCTACAATCTTTTGCGAGCAGTCGGATGCATATCCCATCTGTTCGTAGAAGGGAGTCTTGCCTTCGCGACTTTCCACAATTGCCTTTTTGAAACCAAGTTCCTTTGCCCATCGCTCAGCCTCAGAAACTACAAGAGTGCCCAATCCTTTGTGACGATATTCGGGCAGGACAACAATCCTTCCGAGCATCACTTGTTCTTCGTCGATAGGGTAGAGCCGACAAGTAGCTACGGGAAGATAGTCGTCAACGGCCACGATGTATTTTGTGTTGGGAGTGTCGTGCTCATCAAATTCGACGTGAAGAGGAATCTGATGCTTGCGAGCCATTGCCTGAATGCGGACATAATAGGCTCCGGCTTGTTCTGCAATCTTGGTTGCGCGAATGATTTCCATTCTCAGTCTTCTACCTTCTCTAGTGTGGTTTGCCAACGAAGCACGTTACGTTTGCGATTTTAACGTGCCATGTTTGCCATCGTAACACGTTACGTTTGGATTTTACCTTAGCCAAGTTTTTCGATGGCAAATTTCATGCGACGAAGCGTTTCTTCTTTGCCGAGGAAAGCAGCCAGTTCGTACATATCCGGACCTTGTCCTTCGCCAACAAGACAGATGCGCCAAGCGTTCCAGGGCTTAATGCCAGTTTCGTTTGCCCAAGCATCCACGACGGCTTTCTGACCTTCGACTGAGAAGTCATTCAAACTGGCAAGTTGCTCGGCTAGCTGCTTCATCTCGTCTGCCGTCCCCTCCTTCCAGTTCTTGCGAACAAACTTGTCTTCCGTATCAAATTCCGATGGAGCGACGAAGAAGAAGCGCGTCAATGGCCAAAGGTCGCTGACGAAACTGATGTTGCGTTTGTGCTTCTGCCCTTGTCCGTCAGTATATTCGATGACTTTCAGCTTCATCATTCGAACCACTTCCGCTTCTTGCTCAGGAGTCGCTTCGATTCCCTGTTCGCGAAGCACTTTGTCGAAAGCGGGAACCCAAGCTTCGTCGGGCTGTTTCAAGAGGTATTGATGGTTGAACCAAGCCGCTTTGATGTAGTCGAACTTCGCGCCGTTCTTGGAGCATTTGCTGAGGTCGAAGAGCTGAACCATCTCGTCGAGGCTCATGACTTCCTGGTCGTTTCCAGGATTCCAGCCAAGCAAAGCGAGGAAGTTGACGACCGCTTCGGGCAAATATCCCTTTTCGCGATATCCGCTGCTCACTTCTCCGCTCTTCAGATCGTGCCATTCCAGCGGAAAGACTGGGAAGCCGAGTTTATCACCATCACGTTTGCTAAGTTTCCCATTTCCAACGGGTTTGAGCAAGAGAGGCAGGTGAGCAAAGCGAGGCATCGTGTCTGCCCAGCCGAACGCTTCGTAGAGAAGGACATGAAGAGGAGCGCTTGGCAACCATTCTTCACCTCGAATGACATGTGTCACCTCCATCAAGTGGTCGTCCACAATATTGGCAAGATGGTAGGTGGGAAGTTCGTCTGCACTCTTGTAGAGCACCTTGTCGTCCAGAATACTGCTATTGATGCGGACTTCACCTCGAATGATATCGTCCACAATCACGTCCCTTCCTGGTTCAATCAGGAAGCGAACCACATATTGCTTGCCTTCCTGGATGAGTTTTTCGACCTCTTCCTTGGGCAAAGTCAAGGAGTTGCGCATTTGCATTCGCGTGCTTGCGTCGTACTGAAAGTTCTCTATCTCAGCACGTTTCGCGTCGAGTTCTTCGGGCGTATCAAAGGCGATATAGGCCTTGCCTCTGTCGAGAAGTTCGCGCACGTACTTTTTATATATGTCTCGACGTTCGCTTTGGCGATAAGGTCCGTGCTCTCCTCCGAAACTCACACCCTCGTCGAACTTGATGCCGAGCCACTTGAAAGATTCGATGATATACTCCTCCGCTCCAGGTACAAAACGCCCGGAATCGGTATCTTCTATGCGGAAGATGAGGTCGCCATCATGCTGACGGGCAAAGAGGTAATTGTAGAGAGCGGTACGAACACCGCCAATATGAAGGGGTCCAGTTGGGCTAGGAGCAAAACGAACCCGCACCCTTTTCTGTTCAGAGTTCATAGTTCAGAGTTCTTAGTTGTAATTTCCGTGCAAAAGTACAAAGAAATTAAGAATTAAGAAAGAAGAATTGAAAATTATTTCTTATCTTTGCAGACAAATCAGCAAATTGCTTCGTTGCAATTCTTAACTCTTAACTCTTAATTTTTAATTGGATTCGTCAATGAGCAGATACAATCACAAACATAAACTAAGCGTCAAGGCTGTCCTCTATCGCATCCTTTTCTCCGTCGTCGCGATAGCCATACTGGTGGCTTTCATGCCTCATGGAAACAATTCCACCTACCACTACAAGAAAGGCGAGCCGTGGGAGAATCAGGCTTTCATAGCGCAGGACAGCTTTCCCATCCTCAAGTCGGCTGAGCAGATCGCTCGCGAGCAGGACAGTCTTCGCCAGTTCTACGAGCCCTACTTCCTGAATGATATCGACATCTTGGACGTCCAACTGACGGCTCTTCGGAACGACTTCAACTCCTCGGCCACAGGAACTCCGCACTACTTCCTGCCGCATCTTGGGGAAAAGCTTCGTCACATCTATTCCGTGGGAATCGTCAGGGGCGAAGAGTTAGCACGTTTCGAGAACGACAAACCCCAGCAGATACGCGTCTATTCGGGCAACGAATCAAGCGTAAAGCCCTTCTCCAGCCTCTTTACCGAGAAGTCGGCCTACGAATATCTCCTTGCCGAACAGGACAGTTCTCGCTACAATCATAGCCTCCTTCACGGGCTCGACCTCATGAAATACGTCACCCCCAATCTCACCTACGATGCCGAGAAGAGCGCACAACAAAGGCAGGAAGTCGACGGGCAGCTGGTTCGGACGAAAGGTATGGTCTTGCAAGGGCAGAAAGTTGTCGATAAAGGTCAGATTGTGGACGAGGAAGTGCTTGGCATCCTGCATTCGTGGGAGCAACATCAGAAAGAGCATAAACTCACGGCCAAAGAGCAGATGTCGCGACTGGGAGGCCGCATTCTCTATGCCACCATCCTTGTTGTCCTGCTCCTGCTCTATTTCCAGCAGTTCCGTAGCGACTATCTCGACAGCCTTCGAACCGTTTTGCTTGTAATGACGCTTTCGCTCTTCTTCCCCATCGTCACCTATACCATCATAGCACACATGTGGGGGAGTGTCTTCATCGTGCCATATTGCGTATTGCCCATCATGTTGCGCATTTTTCTCGATTCCAGGACGGCCTTCGTCACCCACGTCATCTCCATTCTTGCCTCAGCCATAGTACTGGCGCAACCTTTCACTTTTGTCGTGGTACAAATCGTGGCAGGCCTCGTAGCCATCTACTCCTTGCGCGAACTTTCCCAACGTATGGAACTCTTCCGAGCTGCTGTCTGGGTCACTTTGGCTACCTTGCTCACCTATTTATGCCTCGAGTTCGTTCGAGGCACAGCCGATGGCAGTCAGGGCATCATCAGCCGTTGGCCCTACATCTTCCTCACTATGGCTGGCGTGCTTTCCATGCTTGCCTACCTCCTGCTCATTCCCATCGAGCGCATCTTCGGCTTTACCAGCATCGTGACGCTCGTAGAACTTCAGAACGTCAACAATCCTCTGCTGAGACGCCTTTCCGAGGAAGCTAATGGCACTTTCAACCATAGCATGCAAGTGGCCAATCTTGCAGCCGAGGTGGCCAACAGGTTGGGAGCCAGAGCACAACTGGTTCGCACAGGCGCTTTGTATCATGACATCGGTAAACTCGAAAATGCCGTTTTCTTTACAGAGAACCAGAATGGCAAGAATCCTCACGACGGACTTTCCTACGAAAGGAGTGCACAAATCATCGTCCAGCATGTGGAAAACGGTCTTCGATTGGCTGACAAGTACAAGTTGCCAAGCATAGTCCGCGACTTCATAGCTACGCATCATGGCCGTAGCCTCACCAAATACTTCTATGTTCTGGCCCAAAAGGCACAAACCTCTCTCGACCCTCGTCCCTTCACCTATCCTGGGCCCAAACCGCAGACTCTGGAACAAGCCATCCTGATGATGACAGATGCTGTGGAAGCCGCTTCGCGAAGCCTTACGGAGTACACAGAAGAAAGCATCTCGTCGTTGGTGGAGAAGATTATCGGATCGCAAGTGAGCGACGGCAGTTTCGACGAATGTGCCATTACTTTCCGCGAGATAGCCGAAGCCAAGGAAGTGCTCTGTACCCGCCTCCGTACCGTCTATCACACCAGAATACAGTATCCGGAATAAGAAAGGCAGTCTCGTTGTCAGTCCCACCGTGGGACTAGAGTCCTACTATAGATTAATTATTTTCGGAGTGAGTTTTACTTCACTAGCTTTTCTATTTCTTCCCTTATCTTGGCAAGGGTAAAA
>JAGCXU010000187.1 GCA_017961145.1 Bacteroidaceae bacterium
ACTGTCCTGCCGACTGCCCAAACATCTGCTGAACATAGTAGCTGCAGGTCAGGTAGGGGCGTTCGTTGTCGAAATAGATCAGGTCGGGATTCCATGAAGTGTTGTTCTTGCGTGCAAAGAGCGGCGCATAGCTCGTCATGCAAACCACATCGGCATTGCGCTCCACATGCAGCAGATAGAGTCCTTCGGCAAGTGCGTCGATGAGTTTCGAGTCTTTGGCTGCATATTCGCCAAGGTAGACTTTTGTCTTCTTGCCACGCGGATAGCTGTCGTACTGGCGGTTGTTCAGGAAGTAGTCACGCGGCTCGTAGTAATGCTCGTCAGCCAAGGGAATGCCCAGCTCGTCGCAAAGTTTCCATCCGTTGTCGTAGTCGCTGTTGCCCGGATGCGAGCCTGGGCCGACAGTTCCCACGATGACTATTTCGGGATGGGCTTTCGTGACGCGCTCGTACATATACTTAAAGCGCTCGCAAAATTCAGGAGAAATGCGTTCTTCATTGCCCAAGCCAAGATATTTCAAATGGAAAGGTTCCGGATGTCCCTGCTCGGCACGCTTCTTGCCCCAAGTTGTGGTTACGTCTCCATTAGCCCATTCAATGAGGTCGAGCGCGTCTTGCGTCCACTCGTCCATATCTTCCATCGGTGCCACATCTTGTGCTTGTCCAGGCATACCCCAGCCGCCATTTGTGCCTTGGCACGATACGCCGCAAGGAAGGATGGGAACCGGCTCCATCCCAAGGTCTTCACAAAGCTGGAAGTATTCGTAGTAACCGAGTCCCATCGACTGATGGTAGCCCCAAGTATTCTTGAGATGTTTGCGCTCATGACGCGGTCCGATGGTTGTCTTCCAACGATAAGTGCCCCAGAACCCGTCGCCACCTCCGTGCACGACACAGCCTCCAGGAAAGCGCATGAACTGGGGCTTCAGGTCGGCAAGCGCTTGAATCAGGTCCTTGCGAAGGCCGTGACCCTTGTAGGTGTCCTTAGGCATGAGCGAAACCTCATCGACATCGATGGCTCCTTTACCTAATACAAGGAGTTGCAGGACAGCCCGAGAGCTGCTCTCCGAAGGCGTGAGCGTGGTCGGGATTTGCTGCCAAGTGTTCAACGACGCCACGATTGTCTGGTCCGCCAAAAGCTTTGCGGGACGTCCTGGCTCAACCAAAACGACACGAACTTCCTTGTTGTCTCCCTCGACATTACGCAGGAACACGGAGAAGTCGTACTTTTGTCCTGCTTTCACAGAAATGCCGTCGAAGCCATTGTTCTCTATTCCGACGCCCGTCCATCCGTCATAATCGCTATAATGTCCCACGCGTTCAATGTAAACACGCATGTATGTGGGATTGTTCGGATGCAGGGGATTGTCCATGCGAGGCTCTATTCTGCCTAGTGAGTGACCAGGTCGAACGAAGCGCCACGACGTGCCTGGTCCCCATCCGTCACGTTCCGTAGGGTTGTACTCGAAAGAACCGTTTTGCACGAGCTCCGCGTAGATGCCGCCGTCGGCAGCATAGCTGATGTCCTCGAAGAAGATGCCAAGCAGTTCGTCGCTTATTGCTTTTCCACCTTTCGGAGCTTTCATCGGTTGAGCGGCTTCAATGTTAAAGAATGTCGCCAAAGCAGCGACTGCAAAAGTCAAGATGCGTTTCATGAATTCAAATGTTTTGTTGTTTCGCCCACAAAGATACGAAATAATTCTCAATTCTTCTTTCTTAATTCTCAATTTCTTTGTATCTTTGCAGAGCATATTTCATATAATATTAAATAATGTGAAGAAAAGAATGATGAAGAGGAGCATTATACGGATGGCTATGACACTTGTCGTATGTGCCATCACGATTAGTTGTGCCGAAAAGAGAATTGAGGTAAAGCCCATTTCAGGCACTATCGAAGAGGCATTCGGACTGGAGTCAGCCTCGCAGGAAGTGCGTGATGCGATGGCTTCCGTCACGCTCGACGACCGCTATGAGAACACATTTGAGGACCAGACGAAGGGTATTGCTGTTTGGAGTTTAATGCGTCTGAACGAAGAACAATCCTCGGAAGGCATGGGCATTGTGGTTGTGAAGGACGGCAAGACGACTGCTTTTCCTGATATTCGTCACGGTAACAGACCTTCTGCTCGATACGATGCCGAGAGCCAAACCTTGTGGCTTGCTTGCGGAGAAATGGAGGGAACGGGCATCTATGTGGAGCGTCTATACCAATTACATATTAATGATGATGGTTCGGCCAACATCGTGCAAAGCATCGATCCCTACGATATGCAACAAGCTTTACTTCAGCAACTTGGCTACACTATCGATGGGCAAAGCATCTCTTTCTACAATGAGAACCGTCTGCTTTGCTGCGTAACAGACACTACAAGCAATATGGGAGGCTTCGACGAAGAGCCTATCTGGGTTGGTGAGCAGTTAAGCTACGACCTTTCTGACGAGCCTATCCGAGTGCTTTGCATGCCCGGCTTGAAGTATGTCACAGGTCTTGTCCTCAACTACGACGTGATGCCGACCATCGTTGCCGACGTTGAAATGAGTCCTGAAACGTCGTTCACAATCAGTAACATCAAGATAAAAGAATAAGGAATATGGCACAAGAAGCGCTGACTCCGATGATGAAGCAGTTCTACGACCTCAAGGCGAAACATCCTGAGGCACTTCTTCTTTTCCGTTGTGGCGACTTCTATGAGACATATGCTGATGATGCGGTAATTGCTGCGGAGATTCTCGGCATCACACTTACCCACAGAAATAATGGCAAGGGAGCTTTGACGCAGAACATAGCAATGGCCGGCTTCCCCTACCATGCACTCGATACTTATCTGCCGAAGCTCGTCAGAGCAGGCAAAAGGGTTGCCATCTGCGACCAACTTGAAGACCCAAAACTGACGAAGACACTCGTCAAGCGTGGCATCACGGAGTTGGTCACACCTGGTGTCACAATGGCAGATACGGTACTCAACCACAAAGAAAACAACTTCCTTTGCGCGATACATTTTGGCAAGCAGGCTTGCGGAATGTCTCTTTTGGACATCAGTACGGGCGAGTTTCTTGTGACAGAAGGCACGACGGATTATGTCGATAAACTCATGGCTTCGTTTGCTCCGAAGGAAGTTCTCTACGAACGAGGCCGAAGAGCGATGTTCGAGGGAAGTTTCGGCACACGTTACGTCACCTTCGAACTCGATGATTGGGCTTTCACGGAGCAGTCTGCGAGGGAAAAACTCCTGCGCCATTTTGAGGTGAAGAACCTGAAAGGTTTCGGTGTGGAGCACATGAAGAGTGGCATTGTGGCAGCAGGCGTTATCCTGCAATACATGGAAATGACGCAACATCAGTTGCTTGGCCACATCACAGCTTTGCGTCGCATCGAGGAAGACCGCTTTGTCCGTCTTGACAAGTTCACGGTCAGAAATCTCGAGTTGGTGAGCAGCATGAACGAAGGTGGCATTTCGCTCCTCGACGTAATCGACAAGACAGTCACTCCGATGGGAGCCCGCATGTTGCATCGTTGGATGCTCTTCCCCCTGAAAGACCCTGTTCAGATAGGCAAAAGACAAGATGTCGTCGAGAACTTTTTCCGCAATCCTGACGTGAGAGATGCAGTCTTGGAGCAGCTCCAGACGGTAGGCGACCTGGAGCGCATCATTTCGAAGGTGAGCACTCGGCGTGTTTCCCCTCGCGATATAGTGCAGTTGCGAGTGGCATTGCAGGCAGTCGAACCGATAAAGATAACGTGTGAAAATGCCGAAGATAGCACGTTAAAAGAGATAGGAAAGCAGCTTGATCTTTGTGCAGAGATACGCGACCGGATTGCTCGCGAAGTGCGTCCTGACTGCCCTTTGCTGGTCGCGAATGGTGGTGTCATCATGGATGGTGTGGATGCGGAGCTCGACGAGTTGCGCCACATCGCCTATCAAGGAAAGGAATACTTGCTGGAGATGCAGCAAAGAGAGATAGAGGCGACGGGCATCCAGAGCCTTAAAATCGGCTACAACAACGTGTTTGGCTACTACCTGGAAGTGCGTAATACTTATCGCGATCAAGTGCCTGCCGACTGGATTCGCAAGCAAACGCTGACTCAAGCCGAACGCTATATCACCCAAGAACTCAAGGAATACGAGGACAAGATTATGGGTGCGGAGGAACGCATCCTTAGCCTCGAAGCACAACTCTTCGACCGTCTCATCACGGCTCTTGCAGAGTATGTGGCTCCCATACAGAGGGATGCGTCCCTTCTTGCCCAGCTCGATTGTCTGCTTTCTTTCGCTCAGAGTGCTCAGGAGAACCGTTACATCCGTCCGATTGTAGATGATAGCGACGTGATAGACATACATGGAGGACGTCATCCGGTTATTGAAAAGCAGCTCCCAGTTGGGGAAAGATACATCGCGAACGACGTTTTCCTCGACACCCAGACACAACAAATCATCATCATAACTGGCCCGAATATGGCTGGTAAGAGTGCTTTGCTCCGCCAGACGGCACTCATCACTTTGCTCGCTCAAATGGGAAGTTTCGTACCGGCCGAGAGTGCGCGAATCGGTTTCGTTGACAAAATCTTCACGCGTGTCGGGGCAAGCGACAACATTAGCATAGGCGAGAGCACCTTCATGGTTGAGATGAACGAGGCTGCAGGCATTCTGAACAACCTCTCGGAACGCAGTCTTGTGCTCTTCGACGAGCTTGGCAGAGGCACGAGCACCTACGATGGCATCTCGATTGCATGGGCCATCGTCGAGTACATACACGAG
>JAGCXU010000188.1 GCA_017961145.1 Bacteroidaceae bacterium
GCCATCCAATCGCGTTTGTAATAACGTTTAATGCCTGGCTCTTTACTCCAGTAATAGTGTCCTGGCAGGAAGGGTTCGTATCGCTCACATTGACCTTCAAGTGACTTCAGTTCGGAAGCGACATACACTGTGCCGTCGTCGTCATAACCTATATATAAAGGTATCACGCCAATGGGATCGCGTGCTATCAAGAACTCATCTCTTTCTTCATCATAAAGTGCGAAAGCAAAAATGCCGCTGATGTCCTCCAGGAAGTCGATGCCTTTGTCACGATATAGCGCAAGAATAACTTCACAGTCGCTACCTGTCTTGAACTCATAACGTCCTGCATAGCGGCGACGTATCTCCTGATGATTGTATATCTCGCCATTAACTGCCAACACTTGCTTCTTGTCAGGCGAGAACAAAGGTTGCCCGCCACTTTCTGGGTCAACGATAGAAAGACGTTCGTGAGCAAGGATGGCTGAGCCGCCACAATATATGCCACTCCAGTCAGGGCCACGATGACGGATCTTCTGACTCATACGCAATGCTTTGTCGCGAAGTTCGTGCGTTTGCTTATTGATGTTGAAGATAGATACGATTCCACACATATTTCATATACTAGTTACATTGTTTCTCTTCAATATATTTCACGAAGGCTTGGTTTACGAGACGATTGCCGCCTGGGGTGGGGTAGTGCCCCGTGAAGTACCAGTCGCCTTGATGTTCTGGGCAAGCTGCATGAAGGCCTTCGATTGTCTGAAAGACGAATTCCACAGGTGCTTGCATTCCTGCAGGACGAAGCATCTCGGCCATCTTTATGTTGATGTTTTCTGTGGTAAAAGGCTTATAGATAGCGCTGACACGATTACTTTGCTCTACTGCCGGCTTAAGAAGTTCAGCAAGACATTCCTCATAGACATCATTTATTAACTGCCACATGCCTCGTTCTTCGAGGAGTGCCATAGCTGCACGGAAAGCGCAGAACTCCTCCAGTCGTGCCATGTCGATGCCGTAGTAGTCAGGGTAGCGGATCTGAGGTGACGAACTGACCATCACAATCTTCTTAGGATGTAGTCGGTCAAGTATCTTGAAGATGCTCTCCTTTAGCGTGGTGCCGCGCACAATCGAGTCATCGATGATGACAAGGTTGTCTTCGTAAGGCCGCAAGGAGTCGTAAGTGATGTCATAGACGTGCGAGGCGAGATCGTTCCGGGATCCAGCTTCTGTGATGAAAGTGCGGAGCTTGATGTCTTTCCAGGCCACCTTCTCGCTACGCACACAGAGTCCTTGGCTTCTCAAACCTTCCATCATGCCGTAGAAAGCAACTTCTGCTGTGTTTGGTATGAAGGAGAAGACGGTATGTTCGGTATCATTGTCGATGGCCCTAAGGATGGGAGACGTAAGTTGTTGCCCAAGTTGCTTGCGTTCGTGATAGATGTCACGATCTGAGCCACGGCTGAAGTATATTCTTTCAAACGAGCAGCGTGCTTGTTGTTTAGCCTCCAAGATTGTTTCGAGAGCAGAAGAACCGTCCTTATGGACGATGAGTGCTTTGCCTGCAGGCAGTTCCTGCACCTCCTCGCAAGTGAGGTCAAACGTGGTCTGCAACACAGCCCTCTCGCTGGCAACAGCAATCACCTCATCGTCACGATAGAAAAATGCAGGACGGATGCCCCAAGGATCGCGCATGGCAAACATCTCTCCGCTTCCTGTCATACCGCACATCACATAGCCTCCATCGTAGTCCGTCATCGTGGTTTGAAGCACATTCGCCATCTGCACGTTGTCTTCGATGTAGCGTGTGATGTCCGTGTTCTCTAACCCCTTTTCCTTAGCCTTTACGAAACAACGCTCCACCTCTCGATCCAAGCGGTGTCCCATCAGTTCAAGCGTGATATACGAGTCGCTGTAGATGCGTGGTGACTGTCCCTGCCTCACAATCTTGTCGAATATCTCGTCGATGTTTGTCATGTTGAAGTTGCCACAAAGGCAAAGGTTCTTGGCTCGCCAGTTGTTGCGGCGCAGGAATGGATGAACGTATTGAAGCCCGCTCTTGCCTGTAGTAGAGTAACGGAGGTGTCCCATATAGAGTTGAGCTTCTGTCCATTCAGGTGTCACGAGGTCGAATATCTCCGTAATAGCATCTTTGCCTAAAGCCTTTTCGCGAAACATATACTCTGTGCCAACAGGAGCATTCATGTCGACACAAGCAATGCCGGCACCTTCCTGACCGCGATTGTGCTGCTTCTCCATCATCAGATAGAGCTTATTCAGGCCGTAGGATTGTGTGCCGTATTTCTGCTCGTAGTAGCTTTTCGGCTTTAAAAGTCTCACCAAAGCCACACCGCATTCATGTTTCAGTTGTTCCATATTATTCTATGCAGGCTTTGATGAAAGACATAAACAAAGGATGTGGGTGCAATACCGTAGAACTATATTCCGGATGGAATTGAGTGCCGATATACCACTTTAGGGATGGCACTTCAACAATCTCAACAAGGTTTGTGTCAGGGTTGGTGCCAACGCACTTCATGCCTGCTTTTTCATACTCTTCCTGATACTTGTTGTTGAACTCATAGCGATGTCTGTGTCTTTCTTGGATATGAGTTTCTTTGCCGTATGCTTCGTAGGTAAGACTTCCTTTGACAAGTTCGCAATCGTAAACTCCCAGCCTCATTGTTCCACCCATTTGTGTGACAGATTTCTGCTCTTCCATCATGTCAATGACGTTGTGCAAGGCTTGATTGTCCATCTCGCTGCTGTTGGCATCCTCATATCCCAGTACATTTCGCGCAAACTCAATGACCATCATTTGCATTCCAAGGCATATGCCGAAGGTCGGAATGTTATGAGTACGGGTATATTCTGCAGCAATGATTTTGCCTTCAATCCCTCTTTGACCAAAGCCAGGACAGATGACGATTCCGCTCATCTCGTTTAATCGGGCAGCTATATTCTCTTTTGTAATCCCTTCGCTGTTGATGAAGTGCAGTTTTGCCTTTCGACCATTGTAGATGGCAGCAAGGTAAAGGCTTTCGCGAATGCTTTTGTATGCATCCTGGAGGTCATACTTGCCGACCAAACCAATATGTATTTCTTTCTTAGCTTCCTGTTGAAGATGGAGGAAATGATACCATGAAACAAGACCAGGAACGGGTTGCATTTCTCCATCCATTGAGGAGAATTGCAATGGGGAGCCAAGTTTCCTTAGTATCGCAATATCGAGACCTTGGTGTTGCATGTTGACAGGAACCTCATAGATGCTTGGCATATCTTCGCTTTGCACCACACATTCTGGCTCAACATTGCAGAAGGATGCCACTTTCCTCAGTATACTGTCCTCCAAATGATGTTCTGTGCGAAGGATGAGTATGTCAGGTTGAATGCCCATGCTCTGCAGTTCTTTTACAGAATGTTGCGTGGGTTTTGTCTTGAATTCGCCTGCAGCATGAAGATAGGGAACATAAGTTAGATGAATGTTGACTGTGTCACGACCCATCTCCCAACGCAGTTGTCGTATGGCTTCCATGAAGGGAGCGCTCTCGATGTCGCCTATCGTGCCACCAATTTCGGAAATGACAAAGTCAAAATGCTCGTGCTGAGCATTCTCCCTGATGCGTCTCTTTATCTCGTCCGTGATGTGTGGGACGACCTGAATCGTCTTGCCGAGATAGTCACCACGACGTTCCTTGTCGATTACTGCTTGGTAGATTCGACCAGTCGTTATGCTGTTGTGACGAGTCGTTTGGATGTCTGTGAAACGCTCGTAATGACCGAGGTCGAGATCCGTCTCCATGCCGTCTGCCGTCACGTAGCATTCTCCGTGTTCGTAGGGATTTAGTGTTCCAGGATCGATATTAATGTAGGGGTCGAACTTCTGGATGGTGACTTTGTAGCCACGGGCTTGCAGCAACTTGCCTATACTCGCAGAGATGATACCCTTGCCCAACGATGAAACCACACCACCAGTGACGAAGATATACTTTGTTTCCATAACGCCAGTCCTGTTTTTTGTCACTTTTACTAAATCCGATGCAAAGATACGACATTATGCTTAAAATACAAACTTAAATCAAGCAAAATGATACAAAAGTGCCAAAATAATTGATAAAAATCAATTTTAACATGCCTTTCCCTTCTTCCCAACTTGTTTAATTGTATGAGAAGGTGTATTGTGTTCTAAAACTTAACGTGTGAAGTTGGGCAACGACACACGTTAAGTTTGGCATTTACACGTGTTAAGTTTGCAAACTACACGTGCGTAGTTGAATCAGTTATAGTTTTTGGAGATATGTTTAAGCTGGATTACCACTCTTGGGTATTCAGAGAGAATGCGACTCCGAAGATGAAATAGAACTTTCCAGAACAGGGATTGGAGGTCAAGCCTGCATAGATGGGAAGGTGGTACTTCTCTTTGATAACAAAGTTCTTCGTGGCTCGAAGCGAGACGTTGGTGCAGGCGAAGTCGTGCGTGTCGTAGCTTGTGGTGCGCCAGGGCACGATGCCAACGGTCCCCAGCCAGTCGAGTTTTGCCAGACGGAAAGGTGCCGACAACTCGAAATAGCTGCTGTATGCTCGCTTGTCACTACCGTTTAAGCCGTCGTTGCCTGCAAAATTCGTGTACCATGTAGCGGAGAGGAAACCGAAGTCGTAGCCTACGAAGCCTTCCCAGACATGCGTCGTCTTGTGGGCATGGTACTGGAAGTAAGTGCCTTCAGAGAACCAATAGTCGGTCACGCCTATGCTAAAGCCCTTGTAATTGTACTTGAGGATCATGTCCAACTCCTTCGTGTCGGAACTGTTACTGATGCCAACGCTGCCCCATGCAGAGAGGCTGACGCCCTTGTAGCCAACGCCGAGTGTGGGCTGCAGGCTGAGGTCGCCGAGGTTCTGGCCGCGCCAGATGTACTGGCTAACAAGGTCGGCACCGATGGTTGCTTCTATTTTGTCTTTTGCGCCCGCTGCGGTCATACCGACCATAGACAGGACTATGATGAGAATTCGTTTCATGTCAAAGTTATTATGAATTATGATTTATGAATTATTAATTATAGCAAAGTTCCCCATGCTCATAGACATCAAGGC
>JAGCXU010000189.1 GCA_017961145.1 Bacteroidaceae bacterium
AACAAACACAAATAATATGTACACATCTATCGTAATCCTGATTGTGCTGGCCTCCATTCTTATGTGCCTCATCGTACTGATTCAGGAATCCAAAGGCGGCGGTTTGGCTGCTGACTACTCCAACAACAACCAGATTCTTGGTGCGCCCAAGACAACCAACTTCATCGAGAAGGCTACTTGGTTTCTTGCTGGCACAATGATTTTCCTCAGCGTCATCAGTGTTGCTTTCCTGCCTGGTGCTGGTCACAACGACTCTGTCATGCAGCAGCAAGCCATTGAGCAGGCTGCCACGAATCCCGGCAATGTTCCCGCTATGGAGCAGCCCGCAGCAACTGAAGCTCCCGCAGAAACTCCTGCAGAAGCTCCCGCTCAGTAATTGAAGCCTTTTAGCAAGATGACACAAGCCCCCGCTTTCCCGGAAAGGGAGGCGGGGGTTACTTTTCACATGAACAAAGCAATACTTATAGCTGACAGCGGTTCGACTAAGACGGACTGGATTTACATCTGTTCCGATGGCTCGCAGACAGAGTTGCATACCGACGGTATCAATCCCGCGCGCGATACGCGCGATAATATATATAATGTATTATACCACGATCTGCTGACCCAACTACCGCAAACAGAGGGTCTGCAAGCTGTCTATTTCTATGGAGCAGGTTGTATAGAGCCGTTCAGTCAGAGTGTGAAGAGCGTGCTCGAAGAACTGTTCCCAGGTTGCCGAGCCGAGGTTGAGAGCGACTTATTGGGAGCCGCCAGAGCCGTTTGCGGACATGAACCTGGCATTGCTTGCATTCTTGGAACGGGGTCCAACAGTTGTCTCTACGACGGCAAAGACATTGTGAAGCACACACCGCCACTCGGCTACATCTTGGGCGACGAAGGCAGTGGCTCCTTTCTTGGCAAGACATTGCTGAACGGACTCTTCAAGGGAACACTTACTGAAACACTCAAAGAGGAGTTCTGCAGCAAGTTCAATTTGACTTTATCCGACATTATCGAACATGTTTACCGCAAGCCCGCAGCCAATGCTTTCCTTGCTTCGCTGGTTCCGTTCATTGCCGAACACCGCGACATTCCATGCATTCACAATATGCTGGTCGAGGCTTTCCGCCTTTTCATCGAGCGCAACATTGCCATTTACGAGCATAAAGATTTGCCCATAAACTGCGTTGGAGGCATCGCATTTCAGTTCAAAAAGGAACTTGCAGAAGCCGTAGTCGCTGAAAACATGCAAATAGGTCGAATCTTGCGACGTCCCATCGAAGCAATTGCACAATATCATTGCAAAAGGTTTTAACTCTTGTACAATATTCCGCTTTTACTCCAAAATATGTTATAGAACATAGTAAAGAGTGTTGCATCACGCATAAAAATTCCCTAACTTTGCAACCGTTATCCTGAAAACAATCTTTTTACCTTAAACAAAGCTAATACCAATTGGAAGGAGAGAAGCTGTGAAGCCACTCTCCTTCTTTTGTTATGAAAACTAGAGAAATGTATTATGAAAGATGAGTTGAAATTGGAAGTTTGCTGCGGTGACATGCTTAGTGTCCGCGCAGCCATAGAGGGAGGAGCTGATCGCATAGAACTTTGCGAGGCTCTTGAAGTGGATGGTCTGACTCCGTCTGCAGAGATGATGGAGTCCGCAATCAGCTTGGGGACGCCTGTTCAGGTGCTGATTCGTCCTCGAGAAGGTGATTTCGTGTACGACGAGGATGAGGTAGAGGGCATGGTTCGCGACATTCGTTTGGCGAAGCGACTTGGTGCGAATGGTGTTGTGATTGGTGCTTTGAAGCCTGATGGAAGCATTGATGAGGGAATTGTCCGTCGTCTTGTTGAAGAGGCAAAAGGTCTGAGCATTACTTTTCACCGTGCTTTCGATGTCTGTCGGGAGCCCATGAAGGCCCTTGAGCAGATTGTCGCTTTAGGTTGCCACCGCTTGCTCACTTCAGGTCAGGCTTCTTCGGCAGAGCAAGGGATTCCCCTGATTAAAAAACTTGTCGAGCAATCCGACGGGAGACTCATCATCATGCCTGGAGCAGGCGTTAACCAAGAGAATGCCCGTCGCATCCTTTCCGAGACTGGAGCCCACGAGATTCATGGATCTCTTCGCAAGGACGGGCATACTGATGCCGAGCTGGTTCGAGCCACACGGAACTCTTTGACAACCGACGGGGCATAGCGTCTCGAAAAACATCACCAGTGACGATGCCAAACGTCAAACGTGACAATGGCAAACATCAAACGTGACGATGCCAAACGTCAAACGTGACAATGGCAAACATCAAACGTGACGATGGCAAACATCAAACGTGACGTTTTGATTTTAGCCACGCCATGTTTACAAAAGAAGCGTGTCCCTTCGTCTAAGAAAGAACACGCCTCTGTTTTCCGCTCCACTTTTCCCTTGCTATTCCTCAAAGAAAAGTTCCGAGAGTTCCTTGCGTTTCTTGGTTGGAATCTCGTTCGAGGAGGCATATCCTATCGGTATGATGACGACAGGTTCCTCTGTCTCAAGCATTTGGAAGAGCTGGTGACAAAGCTCGGCATCAAAGTTACAAACCCAACAGGAACCAAGTCCTTGCTCTGTTGCAGCCAAGCAAAGATGCTCCACAACAATGGCAACATCTATGTTTCCATGAGGCTTCCCGTCTGCCCTCACCCACTCCTCTTCATGAAGAAGCGAGGCAAGAATATACAGAGGGGCTTCGTTGAACCAAGGGCGAGAATAGCACGACTGGAGTTTCTCCTTGCCTTCCTGGCTCCGAACAATGCGGAACTTCCAAGGTTGCCTGTTCACAGCAGAAGGAGCCAACTGCATACATTCCTTGATATATGCAATCTTCTCTTCTTCTACAGGCTTGTCCTGATAACCGCGACAACTGTAACGCTGACGAACTATGTCGAGGAACTTCCCGTTCATGTTTACTTCTTTTGAATCTTGTAACTCGTTTTGCCGTTCTTGACAATATAGGTGCCAGCAGGAAGACCCACGACAGAAGCAGGAGTTTTACCGTCCTTGCCAGGCTCCAAGGTGCGCATGAGCTTACCGTCAACACTATAAATATAGGTAGGTTGCGGAGTCACACTTTCTGGGGCAACGATGCGAGTCACATCATCATCCACTTCGCCAAAGGTGAACTTCTGCATGTCCTCAAGAGGATAAGTCACCGAAGCATTGGCTACCGAAATGATAAGATTCCCCTCATTATATGTCACAACAGGCCTCTCGCTGAATGCAAACTCCACGACTCCACCAGATTTCTGGTGAACAAACAGAGCCGAATCAGCCCAGGAAATTGCCACTGCGAACAGAGTCAGCAGGGAAAGAGCAAGTCTTTTCATAGTCGAAATCATTTATGAACTCTGTTGCAAATTTACGATTAATCTGCCAAAGTACCAAGAGAAACTGCAAGTTTTTTCAGTTACAGGCTTTGAAGAATGCGCTTCAGGACAACCGTAGCAGAAATCTCGCGATTGGCTGCTTCTGGAATAACAAGGGATGAGGGAGCCTCGATGACATCGTCTGTGACAATCATACCTCTACGAACCGGCAAACAATGCATGAAGTGGGCATCATTGGTCCAACTCATGTGTTCTGCATCAACAGTCCAACTCATATCCTTCGACAAGATTTTGCCGTAATCCTCACTCTTCGTCACACCCGGACAACTCCAGTTCTTGGCATAGATGAAGTCGGCTCCTTCGAAAGCCTTGCGTTGGTCGTACTCAATCGTAGCACCCTCCGTAAAGGCAGGATCAAGTTCATAACCCTCAGGATGGGTAATGACAAAGTCCATTCCAGCGCACTCTCCCACTCCACCAAGAGGTAGAGACTGCTTCTCGGCAGCAATCATCCATTGTGCAAAACTGTTGGGAACGGCTTGGGGTAACGCTTTGGGATGAGGAGCCCAGCTAAGCACGACCTTCGGACGTTTGTTGCGTTTAGGCGCATACTCGGCAATTGTGAAGAGATCGGCAAAGGCCTGAAGAGGATGCACAGTTGCAGTTTCCATCGCAAACACCGGCTTTCCACTATATTTCTCAAACTGATGATAAACCGTCTCGGCATAGTCATAATCACGATCAGAAAGCCCAGCAAAGGAACGGATACCAATGACATCGCAGAAACTTCCCATAACCGGGATGGCTTCAAGCAAGTGTTCGCTCTTATCTCCATCCATGATAACGCCTCTCTCGGTCTCGAGTTTCCAAGCTCCAGCATTGACATCAAGCACAATTACGTTCATGCCAAGATTCATGCCAGCCTTTTGCGTGCTCAAACGAGTCCGCAGACTATTGTTAAAGAACACCATCAAGAGTGTCTTGTTCTTGCCTAGCGTGTCGTACTTATAGCGGTCTGTCTTTATCTCTTTGGCTTCCTTGAGTGCCTCCTTGAGGTCGCCCAAGTCTTCTACATTAAGAAAGCTTTTCATCTTTATCCTTTTCTCTTATTTCCACACGGCGTATCTTGCCGCTAATTGTCTTAGGTAATTCATCCACGAACTCAATGATACGAGGGTACTTGTAGGGAGCCGTCACATGCTTGACATGAGCCTGAAGTTCCTCGACAAGAGCATCACCAGCTTTGTCTTTCCATTCCTTACCGAGTACCACAGTCGCTTTCACCACCATGCCTCGCGTCTCGTCAGGCACACCAGTAATGGCACATTCCACCACAGCAGGGTGCGTCATCAAGGCGCTCTCCACTTCAAAGGGGCCGATACGATAACCGCTGCTCTTGATGACGTCGTCGGCTCTTCCCTCGAACCAATAATAGCCATCTTTATCGCGCCAAGCCATATCGCCTGTGAAATAGTATCCATCGTGGCAAGCCTCATAGGTGATATTGCTATCACGATAGTACTCCTTGAACAAGCCGATTGCCTTACGGCCTTCATTAAGCCTTACTGCGATCTCGCCTTTCTCGCCGTCTTCGCAAGGTGTAAGGTCGGGCCTCAACAAAGCTATCTCGTATTGAGCGTTGGGTTTACCCATACTTCCAGGCTTAGGCTGCATCCAAGGGAACGTTCCAAGCGTCATAGTCGTTTCGGTTTGCCCAAAGCCTTCCATCAGACGAATGCCCGTCAATTCATAGAAACGCTCGTAAACAGCAGCATTCAACGCTTCACCTGCAGTCGTACAATAGCGTAAAGCAGACAAGTCGTAGTGGCTAAAGTCCTCACGAACCAAGAAACGATAGACTGTTGGGGGTGCGCAGAAACTCGTGATGCGATACTTCTCCATCTGTCGAAGTATCTTTTCTGCCGTAAACTTCTCATGGTCGAAGACAAAGACGCAAGCCCCTGCAAACCATTGTCCGTAGAACTTTCCCCAAACTGCTTTGCCCCAACCGGTGTCTGCAACCGTAAGATGGATGCTGTCTGGCGTGAGATTATGCCAGAAGACGCCCGTCGTGAGATGCCCAAGAGCATACAGGAAATCGTGCGACACCATTTTAGGTTCACCGGAAGTGCCTGATGTGAAATACAGAATCATAGTATCTCCGTTAGCATTCACAAAGCGAGGACGACGGAATGCCGGTGCTTTGTCTATCTCTGCATGCCAGTCATGGAAACCTTCAGGCACGTCTGGACCGATGGAAACGAGTATGTCGACAGTTGGACTTTCAGGCATTGCCTTCTGTACTTCGCCGAGAACATAAGGCTCGCCAACGCATATGATTGCCTTCACGGAAGCCGCATTATTGCGATATACAATGTCGTGACTGGTAAGCATATGTGTTGCCGGAATAGGAACAGCTCCCAATTTATGGAGAGCAAGCATTGTTATCCACCATTCCAGACGACGCTTTTCGATAAGCATCACCATATCACCCCGATCGATACCAAGGCTGCTAAGATAGGAAGCGGCTTGGTCGCTCATCCGTTTAAGGTCGGCAAAAGACAATCTTCGCTCGGCTCCTTCGTCATTGGTCCAAAGCAAAGCTATTTTGTCAGGCGCGACCTCAGTCCAAGCATCCACGACATCATAAGCGAAATTGAAGTTGTTGGGGATGATGAACTCAAGGTTTTTCTGATAGTCTTCCTCTGAAACAAAAGATGTTTGCCTCAGGAAGCGACCTAGTATAGGGTTGTCTGTCATAAACTTAAATGATTACTGTCAGGAACTTCACCGTCTTATTCTCAAGAGCTCGCATGCAGTGGGGACGTGTTGTATCGAAATAAATACTGTCGCCAGGCTTGAGTACGATAACCTTGTCATCAATTGTTATTTCCAGCACGCCATTGAAAACGATGATGAATTCCTGTCCGTCATGAACATTCTTAGCATGATTCTTGCCTTCAGGAAGCGGTTCTATCTCCGTATAAAACGGTTCCATAGCACGTCCCTTGAAGCCGCTTGCAAGGGATTTGTACTTGTAATCGTTGTGACGATCCACTTCCAATCCTTTTCCATGACGTGTAACGAAATAGCCATTCATACGCGGTTCCTCGCCGTAAAGCAGGACATCAAGGGCGATACCATACTGCTTGGAAATGCGCGTAAGGAGATAGACGCCAGGATCACACTCGCCACTTTCAATGCGACGATAGTGTTCGACAGTCGTTTCGCACACCTCTGCCATCTTTTCAATAGGGATGTCGAATATCTCGCGCAAGCCTTTCAGACGCTGCGATATCTGTTTTATGTCGTTCATATCTGTTATTGTTAAGTTTATTTTCTTACTTGTCCATTGCCATTTATTAGCCACTTATATGTCGTCATCTCTTCGAGAGCCATCGGACCACGCGGTCCAAGTTTCTGAGTTGAAATGCCTATTTCTGCGCCCAAACCAAACTGAGCGCCATCGGTAAAACTGGTCGGAGCATTGACATAAACGCATGCTGCATCGACCATCTGCTGAAAGCGAGCAGCTGTCGCTTCGTTCTCCGTGATGATACATTCGCTGTGGCCTGAGCCAAAACGTGCGATATGTGCCAAAGCCTCATCGAGGCTGTCAACAACCTTCAGGGAAAGTTTGTAGTCCATCCACTCCGTACCCATCGTCGCCTCGTCCGTGACAATCTCCACACGCCCTTCCATCGGAGCAAGCAAGGCAGGAATGTCCTCCGCTCTATCCCTGTGAACGAGCAAACAGTCAAGGGCATTGCAGACGCTGACACGTCGCATCTTGGCATTTGCGATGATGCGTTTCCCCTTCTCCAGGTCGCCGTCTTTGTCAAAATAAGCATGCACGACACCTGCTCCTGTCTCGATAACTGGCACACGAGCATTGTCGCGCACGAAATCGATGAGTTTTCTTCCACCACGAGGAATACAGAGGTCAACATAACCAACCGCGCCAAGCAATTCTGCAGTGGCTTCATGAGTAGGCGGCATCAAAGTTAATGCGTCCACACAAATGCCTGCGTCTTGCAGCACCTCATGTATGAGGGCAACAATCGCACGATTGCTCTCCTCTGCACTATGGCTGCCCTTCAGCAAGCAGACGTTGCCGCTCTTGAAGCACAAAGCGAAGACATCGAAGCAAACATTCGGCCTTGCCTCGAAGATGACTCCTATTACGCCGAACGGAACGCTGATGCGACGCAAGTAAAGACCATTGGCAAGTGTCCTTTCCTTACTAATAATACCTAAGGGTGAAGGCAACTCTGCCACATTCCGCAGGTCGGCAGCAATGCTCGCGATACGTTCCTTTGTGAGCAACAAGCGGTCGTAAAGAGGGTCGCTTGGCTCGAGCTTTTGCAAATCGAGAGCATTTGCGGCAAGCAACTTCGAAGCCTCAGCCTCAGCACGATCTGCAATTTGGTGGAGTACATCATTGCGTTGCTCGTCCGTCAGAAGCATTAGCGTCCGGCTTGCTTCCTTTGCCTTATGGAACAATTGCTTCATGATGGGAGGAATTCTGTATGGATAGTTTGCATCGGTTTCTCAATGAGAGCAGGCAAGATGCCGTCCCTATTTCCATTAGCAATAATGACACGGATGCCAGCTTGGGCTACCGAGAGGGCTGTGTTGAACTTCGAAGTCATGCCACCTCTGCCAGCTTTGCTCTTGGCGGGAAGAATATAACGACTCACATCATCACCCAAACGCACCTGACGAATCACCTCGCTTCCGGGTTCTGAGGGATTGCCGTTGTACAATCCATCGACCCCTGTGAGCAGGATAAGCATTTCGGCTCCCACCATCTTGGCAATGAGGCCAGACAATTCGTCGTTGTCCGTGAACATCAACTCCTCGATGCTAACCGTATCGTTCTCATTAACAATGGGTAAGACGCCATTCTCCAGCATCACCTCCATGCAGGCACGTTGGTTCTGATAAGAGCGTTCGCTTTGGAAGTTCTCCTTTGTCGTCAGCACTTGTCCTACGTGTATGTTGTACTCGCGGAAGAGGTCATAATAGAGGTTGATGAGCTTCACTTGTCCCATTGCCGAGAAGAGTTGGCGTTGTTCTACAGAGTCGAGGGAATGGTCGACCTGCAGTTCTCCCCTGCCACAAGCAACAGCTCCACTTGTGACAAGCACCACATCATAGTCCTGCTCCCGCAACCAAGCGATTTGATCCACAAGTGCAGACACTCGCGTGATGTCGAGTTTGCCTCGATCTGTCGTGAGAACATTGCTGCCCACCTTCACTACGATTCTTTTCTTCATTGCAGTCCTGCTTTGAGACAACGTATTACAGCCGAATTGAAGGCAGCATGATCCAACTCGTTTAAGCCTTTAATCGTGATGCCGCCAGGTGTTGTCACCTTATCTATGGCTGCTTCCGGATGCAGACCTGTCTCGCGAAGAAGGGTGACTGCGCCCTGCATTGTCTGCATGGCAATCTGCTTTGCTTCCTCAGGATAAAAGCCCATCTCCACGCCTCCTTCTGTCATCGCACGAAGGAAACGCATGACGTAGGCGATGCCACAACCAGCCATCATCATACCGGCATCCATCAGTCGTTGGGGAACGACCTTGCATTGCCCAACCCTTTCGAAGAGTTTTGCGGCCTTTTCTGCCTGCTCGGCTTCTTCGACGAAGGTCATGCTTTCGCCAAACTCGGCAGCAATATTGGGCATAGCATACACGTCAATTCGTTCGTCGCGAATGCCTGCTGCAACAGAGATGACAAGTTTGCCCTTCAGTTCTGGCTCTATCTCCGAGATGACTTGATTTATGAGCCAAGGCTTCACGGCAAGCACAACGACATCAGCACCCTCGACGGCTTTCCTGTTATCGAGTGTTACGGTAATGCCAGGGCAAGCCTCAGCAAGGCGATCGAGCGTCTTTTGTGTATAGGCAGAGGCTGTGATGTCTGCTGCCATACCTGCTTTCGTCCAGCCTTTTACAAGGGCTCCACCCATGTTTCCGGCACCTATGATTGCTATCTTCATGATGTTGTAAGTACGGTTTTAAGTCGTTCGACGAAACTGTCTGCCTCCTTCTTTGTAAGGCAAAGAGGTGGCAGGAGACGAAGCACATTAGTGCCCGAACAGCCAGTAAAGCAATGTTGTTCACTAACGAGGCGTTGTCTGGGCTCCTTGTAGGGAATGTCCAACTCGATTCCTATCATGAGACCACGACCTCGAACCTCAACCACATGAGGGAGTTTGGCATTTCGAATGGCCTGCATCAGGTATTCTCCCACCTCGGCGGCATTCTCCACAAGTTGTTCTTTCTCAATGATATCGAGCACGGCAAGAGCGCCTGCACAAGCAAGATGATTGCCTCCGAAGGTCGTTCCAAGCTGTCCATAAACAGGTTTGAACTTGGGACTGATGAGGACGGCACTCATCGGGAAGCCGTTGCAAATGCCCTTCGCGACGGTAATGATATCGGGACGAACGCCAAGATGCTGATGTGCGAAGAACTTTCCGCTACGCCCATAGCCACATTGTATCTCGTCACAAATGAGGACTGTGCCTGTTTCTTCACAAAGTTTATGCAGTTCCTGGAGGAAACTTGCCTCGACCATCCGTATGCCTCCTACACCCTGAATGCACTCCAAGATGCAGGCACAAACGTCGCCTTTCTGCAGTTCGGCCTTCCAAGCGGCGAGGTCGTTGATGGGAAGATACGTGACGTGTCCGTTCGCATTAATAGGCGCGATTATCTTCGGATTAGCCGTTGCTTCGACTGCAAGAGAGGTGCGTCCGTGAAAAGCTTTCTCCAAAGAGAGGATTCTCGTACGTCCATTATAGAAAGATGACAGTTTGAGGGCATTCTCGTTGGCTTCTGCTCCGCTATTTACGAGGAAGAGACTGTAGTCTTCATACCCGCTGACTTTGCCCAAACGACGTGCCAACTCCTTTTGCAAGGGGTTTTGCACGGAGTTACTATAAAAGCCAAGTTTGCCAAGTTGACTGGTCAAAGCCTCCACATAATGAGGGTGACCATGACCTACACTAATGACTGCATGACCGCCATAAAGGTCCAAGTATTCCTGTCCTTCCGTGTCCCAAACGGTACAACCCTTGCCTCGAGCAATGGTTACGTCCATCAGAGGATATACATCAAAAAGTTCCATTTAGAATGCACTTGCTTTAAGGTTCAGCCCCATCCGTTCGTCGAGACCAAACATGAGGTTCATATTCTGTACTGCCTGCCCGACTGCTCCCTTGAGGAGGTTGTCTATGCAGGATATCATGAGCAGTTGGTCCTGGTATTTCTCCACGTAAACTACTGCTTTATTGGTGTTTACAACCTGTTTCATATCAGGGCTCTTCGTGACGAAGTGCGTGAAGGCAGCATCCTTATAATAGTCTTCATAGACCTGCTGAACCTCGTCGAGAGGGAGGTCGCACTTGGCATAAGCCGTTACGAAGATGCCCCTCGTGAAGCATCCTCGCTGAGGAATGAAGAGCACGCGACCTGCATAACCAGGACAAAGTTCCTGAACCGTCTGGTTGACTTCCAGCAGATGTTGATGCGTGAAGGTCTTGTAGACGGAAATGTTGTCGTTTCGCCAAGAGAAATGAGTTGTACTGCCAGGCTTCTGCCCTGCTCCCGTACTGCCTGTAATGCCGTTCACATGGATGTCTCCACTAATGATGCCAGCCTTCAAAGCGGGTAGCATAGCGAGCTGGATGCAAGTGGCAAAGCAGCCAGGATTCGCGAGATGTTGGCAGATTTTAATCGTCGAACGATGGGTCTCGGGCAATCCATAGACGAAATCATGCTCGCCTGCAATTCGGAAATCCTGAGCCAAGTCGATTATCTTGACGTTCGACGGAATCTCATGCTCCTTGAGGAACTGCTCGCTCTTGCCGTGTCCGAAGCAGAAGAAGACGACGTCCACCTCGTCGAAAGGCATTTCGCTGGTGAAGCAGAGGTCAGTCTCACCAATCAATCCTTCGTGGACTTCGCTAACAGGATTGCCAGCATTCGATTCACTATTGGCAAAGACAATCTTCGCTTCAGGATGCCCCAAAAGCACTCTTATCAGTTCGCCACCAGTATAGCCGGCAGCTCCTAAAATCCCTATTCTTACCATAATCGTATCATGTCATTAGGTGTGTCTGAAAACGTGGCACGTTATGTTGCCCATCGTAACACTATATGATTGCAAACGTAACACTATATGATTGCGATTTAACTACGCCATGTTTTTCGACTTCACCTTTCGAGGAAGGAATCCTCCTATTTTCTTTCGTCCGGATGAGCCAGATAATATGCACGAAGAGCCGTGGAAGTCACCTTGATGAAGCCTTTCGCATCCTCGCTCGACCAAGCCTTTGCCGTCTCGCCGTACTCGCCAAGTTTGTTCTTGACCAAGTCGTTGGGACTGTCCACACCAACCGTCTGGAAGCAGAGAGGACGGAGTTCGAGCGTCACCTCGCCAGTCACGTTTCTCTGACTGCTTAGGAGCATGGCCTCGATATCCGGCATAACCGGCTCCAGATACTGGCTCTCGTGCAGGAACATGCCATACCAGTTTGCCACTTGTTCCTTCCAATATTGCTGCCATTTCGACAGCGTGAACTTCTCCAGATAACGATGAGCGCCAATGATAAGCATGGGAGCAGCGGCCTCGAAGCCAACCCTTCCCTTAATGCCGATGATGGTATCGCCCACATGACAATCGCGACCAATGCCGTAACGGGCACCTATCTCCTCGACTTTCTGGATGGCCTTGATCTTGTCATCAAAGTGTTCTCCGTTGACGGAACATATCTCGCCCTTCTCGAAACCTATCTTCAGGAGCTCAGGACCCTCTTCTGTGGGGTGCTTCAGGTAAGCACTTTCAGGCAATCCCTGCTTCGAATCGAGGATTTCACCCCCGCAAATACTGGTTCCCCAGAGTCCCACGTTGTAGCTGTACTTGAGCTTCGTGAAGTCAGCAAAGTAGCCGTTCTTGTTGAGATAGTCAACCTCTTCCTGACGCGAAAGGTTTCCATCGCGCGTCAGAGTAATGATTTCCACGCCAGGACACATCACCAGAAAGGTCATATCGAAACGTATCTGGTCGTTTCCAGCTCCAGTTGAACCATGAGCAATCGCAGTCGCGCCAATCTCCTTAGCGTATCTCGCAATCGCCAAAGCCTGGAAGATGCGCTCGCTACTTACTGAGATGGGATAACAGTTATTGCGCAAGACATTGCCGAACACCATGTACTTCAGCGACTTATCATAGTATTCCTGAGTCACATCGAGCGTGACATATTCCTTAGCACCCAGCTTGTAGGCGTTCTCTTCGTTAGCCTTGAGCTGCTCAGGACTGAACCCTCCTGTATTGGCACACGCGGCATAAACCTCGTAACCCTTCTCCTTAGCCAGATACATAACTGTGTAACTGGTATCCAAACCGCCGCTAAAAGCGACAACTACTTTCTTCTTTTCCATATATTTATTGTGTCGTTTCTTATTCTATTCCACGCAAAACCAGCGTCCTCATCACGTCCTTGATGACCTCGAGGGATGTCGGCTCGCCTTTATGTTTCTCTGGGTCCCACAACATACCTGTGCAAACACAGAACTTACGGTTCTTCGCTTCGAGGATATCATGATTGATGCATCCCTGACATCCATGCCAAAAAGCATCATCATCAGTAAGTTGGTTGAAGCTAACGGGCACATATCCGAGAGCCGTATTCATCTTCATGACGGCATCACCACTCGTCAAACTGAAAATCTTGGCATGAGGCCAACGAAGACGAGCCAAGGTAAAAGTATAATCCTTAATGCGTTTCGCAACGCCCAAACCCTGATAGTCTGGATGAACAATCAGGCCAGAAGTGGTGACATAATGTTTGTTGCCCCACGTCTCGATATAGCTGAAGCCCACGAAAGTCTCGCCATGCAAAGCCAGGACTGCTTTGCCTTCGCGCATCTTCGTAGCCACATATTCATGAGTTCGCTCGGCAATACCTGTCCCACGCTTGCGTGCGGCCTCACGAATGGTTTCTATAATTGTATCGACATACTTTTCGTGCTCGGCATCAGCTACAAGCACGCATATGTCTTCAGGCTTTACATCTTTCATTACTCTAATGTTTCCTTATAAATATAATAATGTATAATGAGTTTCTATGCTAATTTTGGGAACATGTTGCGAACTATCATCCCCGCTTCTTCTCTATCCACTCCTTCTGCCAGCACCACGATGACCGTATCATCACCGGCAACCGTACCAAGGAAAGCAGGGTGCTTGATGTTATCAACATCATAGGCAACCATACTGGCATGACCAGGAGGAGTGTGTACCACCATCAGGTTTCCGGAGAAATTGAGGCGCCACTTCGTCTGGTTAATCTCTTCCAAAGTGGGCACAGGTTCGAACTGACCTTCACGAGGCAACGCATAAACACTAAGGCCGCTGCGTACTCTGACTTTACTGATGCGCAACTGCTTGAGGTCGCGACTCAGCGTAGTTTGTGTACTGATAAAGCCTTCTTCTTTCAATGCGGCGAGCAACTCTTCCTGACTCTCCAGGCTGTTCACGCTGACAATCTTGCGGATTGCCTGCATTCTCGCCTTCTTGTCCTGCTTCTCTTGCATAATATTATGTGCATTTTAGGGTTTAGCGAGTGCAAAGATACAACTTTTTATGCAAACAAGCACAATATTTCGCGCATAATATGCACTTCCTTGCGTAAATTTTTGCATACAGCACACAAATCGCATGCATATTTCGCTATTTAACCTCAAAAACGTTACGAAAAACTCATTCCTCAAGTACGCGAAGTTGAACAAGCTCGATCTTCGTGGTTGTCTTCCTTGTAACTTTGAATTCCCAATGCCCGAACCGAACTGGCTCGTTGAGTTTGGGGAAGTTCTGGAACTCGTGAAGAATAAGTCCGCCCACAGTCAAATATTCATCACTCTCTGGCAAATCGAGGTCGAGCAACTCATTTGCCTGAGCTATTTCAAGTCGTCCGGAAAGCAAATACTCACCTGGAGCAGTCTGGCGAGCCGTATAGTTCTTGCTGTCATGTTCGTCCTCAATCTCTCCAAAGATTTCCTCCACGAGGTCTTCCATCGTGACAATACCGCTCGTTCCGCCAAACTCGTCGACAATGACAGCAAGCGAACGCTTCTGACTGATAAAGATGCCTAACAATTTCTGGGCATTCATGGTTTCTGGAACGATTGGAACTTCGCGCACATGTTCTGTCCAATCTTCGTCATTGCCCAAGCCGAACATCTCCACCGTATGAATGTATCCTACAATATTGTCTATGTCATCTTTGTAAACAATAATCTTGCTGTGACCGCTTTCCACAAATTGTGTGAGCAAATCTTGCCGAGAGGTTTCGGTCGAAACGGCTACAATCTCTGTTCTGGGCACAATACAATCGCGCACTTTAACTGAGCTGAAGTCGAGTGCATTCTGAAAGATTTTCACTTCATCCTCGATGTCCTCGTCGTCACCTGCCTTGTCGATATTGCTTTGTATCAGGTAGTCCAAGTCCTCTCGGGTAAAGGTTTTCTCCGGGTTTGCATTCTTCACTTTCTCACCAACCATCCAAAGCAAAGACTTCCCGAGGGAACTTGTGAACTTACTGATTGGCCACAAAACAATATAGAATATGTAAGCAGGCAGAGCGAAGATGCGCATTGTCCTGTTGGGATTGATGCGGAAGAGTGTCTTGGGCAGGAATTCTCCAGTGACAAGAACAATGAATGTAGCAAGGATGGTTTGCAGGAACAGGCAAAGCGCTTCGTTGGGACAATCGCCTTCGGGATGATGAATGCCTAGAGGAATGAGGATAAGGGCATTGACTATCTTTGCCATCAGGATGCCATAAATGACCAAGGCGATATTGTTTCCTATCAAGAGTGTGGAAATGAAGCTGTTGGGATGGCGATAGAAGGTGTCGATGAGACGCGATGAGAAGCCCTGTTCCTCTCGGTCCATCTCGAAGCGCAGTTTACTGCTCGACACGAAAGCAATCTCCATTCCAGAAAAGAAGCCTGAAAGCAGAAGGATGGCGATGGTGGCAATTATGACTGAAGAATCTATTTCCATTTGCAATTTGACAATTATCCGTTTACTTTTTCCCGTTTCCCTTTGCAGGAGGCGATGTGGGGGCAACTGCCTCTGTCTCCCTAGCAGGGAACGAACCGATGGAGTTGAACACAGTGTAGCGCGTCATCTGCTCATTGCTATGAAACTCCGTGCCTTCCAGTTCGCGTTCGGGAGTCGTGATGTGCATATACTGTGTGTTCCACATTTCGTGTTTGTCCAAGTCCCAGAAGAGTTCCTCCGTGCGGAAAACATCGCCGTTAACATTGCGCACAACCACTCTTCCACGCAATTCCCAGAGCTGTTGCCTGTGCAGATATGCAGTATCCGACTGCACAAAGAGGTCAACGTGGAACTTTTCATCGAAGCGCTCCATCAGCATACCTTTCATAAACTTCCAAGTAGGTTGTTCTCCACCGCTGCCGTTGTAGATGTCCCACTCCTCGACAACCATGTGATACCTCATCACACCACTGTCGCTGATAAAAGTGTTTATGCCCGTGGAATGCATGAAGAGAAGGGAATCCTTCGCTGCAAGAGGTTCTGCCAAATGCTCTACTTCATTGGAACATCCAAAGGCGAAAAACTGAAGTAGGAAGAGAGGAAGAAGACTGGCTGTACGGAAATGTTTCATCAGTTAATCTTGTACTTCACGAACCAGCGCTCGTTGAATGTCACACCGAGGTTGAGGAGCAAGTAGTCCTCCGTGATCATTCCGCTTGCTGCAGACGCGCGTCTCATCCATTGTACACCGACATTCACGACAGAACGGTTATTATGCTTGTTCGTGATGGGCAAACCTGCACCCACACCCATGCGAAGTTCGTAAGGTCCATTATGCTCATTCACTTTGAGGTAGGGCGTAGAGAAGTTCACGCCAGCACGATATTGAATGCGCTTCCAATAAGTGTTCACAAGAGGGTTGGGCGTCCATTGAGCACCAATGGCAATCTTAGTTCTGTCCTTGTAGTAGCCTTTCATGGGGACATAGGCGCTCTCTGTTTCTATGGGCATGCGGCATTCTGACCAGCGCTCGTGATGTGCATCGGCAGCCACCAAGAGCGTGTTCTTGTGTTGCCAAGAGACGCCGAAGCCAAAGGAGTATGGCAGGTCGAATGGAGAAGAGGCTATGTAATTTGTGGTATCACCTTTTGCAGTATAAATCAGAAGAGTCGCGTCCTGAGCAATCTTATGACCAATGCCGACCGTTGCGCCAAAGTTCAGCCAGTCCTGAGGAGAAAGTCGTACCGGATATTGTACGCCTAGGTCTATCTTGTATGTCCTCAGCAAAGCAGAATAGTCCTTGATGGTACTGCTGTATCCGGTGGCGCTACCTACGCCATCTTCCCTAAAGTCCGGCATCAGCGAGTGGTTGTACTTTCCCCACATGAAACTGAGGTTGGCACCCACCGAGAGTCCGCGATAGACTTTCCAGCCCAGTCCGATGTATGCTTGGTTCAAGCCACCGCTGCCTTCATAAACGTTGCTATTCGTTATTGTCTGTGTGGTGTTGGGATTGACTGCGACGGGAGTTTCTGGCGAGGAGAACTCGTATCCGATGCTTGTATAGGGCATGAAGCCGAGGGCGAGGCCGAGCCGCTTGGCGATGTGCATACCTGCATGGACATAATCGATTGATGCATTCTGCACTCCCACCTTGGTTGTGCCCTGCTTCATTTGTCCGAATGTGCCCCTCATACCCACGTCGAGGATGAGACTCAGCGAGTCGATGGCAGAATAGGAAGCTGGATTGACGGTGTTGATGCGATTGCCTATGCGCACACCAAGGCCGGCACTACCCATCGTCTTGTTGAAGCCATTGGACTGGTCATTAAGCAGGCCAAGTCCGAAACGCGAGTAGGTGGAGTTCGTGCTGCTTACCTGCGCCTGCATGGTCACGGCAGAGAGGCAGGCCAACATCAGGCAGAGAAGGTTATTGTATTTGGTCTTCATTATAGTCAAGTATCTTGTTGAGTCCTCTTGGGACAATGTATTTGTCTGTAAAGACGAGGTTCTTGATGTCTTCGTCGAAGTTAATGCGGTTGCCGCCTGTCAGGAAGACTTGCAGATGCGGGAACTTGGAACGCATGGACTTGATGTATCCCTCTATCTCGTACTTCATGCCTCTGAGCACACCACTGCGGATGGCGGTCTCCGTATCATAGCCCATTCCGGGCACCACGCCCTCGGCCTCCACGAGAGGCAGACGGGCTGTGAACTCATGCAAGGCTCTCAATCGCATCTGCATGCCTGGAGCGATGTTGCCGCCCCAATAGTTGCCGCGGGCATCGATGACCTCGTAGGTGATGCAAGTGCCTGCATCTATGATGAGGAGGTCTTTGCCAGGCTTGAGCGAACTGGCTCCTATGACGGCTGCCAGACGGTCGCTACCCAGCGTTTCAGGTGTACGATAACGGTTGGAAATCGGAATAGGTGTGTCGTGAGAGAAACGGAGGACTGGGAACTGCAGGCCAATAAGTGCCTTTTCCTCGCAGGGAGTAAGGCCTCGCACGCTGCCGACAATGCCGCTTCGGAAGTTGTGTTTCCCCACGAAAGCCTCCAGGCCCAAGAGTTCTCCGCCTTCTGCCCGAACTTCGTCGACAGGCTCATCACCATGGAAAGCTACCATCTTAGTGACGGAGTTTCCTATGTCTATTATCAATTTCACGGGTGCAAAGATACGAATAAGCGAGCAATATACAAAAGGAAATCGAAAGATTTTCTTTTTATTAACCTTTCATGTCTGAAAACATATACTGCGACGTTTGCAAACGTGGCACGTGACGTTCGCAATCATAACACGTGACGATTGCAATCGTAACACTTTACGTTTGGCAACTTAACGTGCCACGTTTCCATTTTAGCTACAGGTCGTTTGCCTGCAGTATGTTTTCTCCCTGCTTCAGCTTCACGGTTCGCTGCTTTCCGTTCACGAGGAGCGAAACTTTGCAAGCCTGCTTGGCAGTGAGGACAAGAGAGGTGACGAGGCAGTTCTCCCACACCATATCGACAGTTATACCTCCGCGAGCGCAAACACCACTGACGGCTCCATCCTTCCAATTTGCAGGCAAAGCGGGAAGAAGTTCCAGACTGACGGAAGGTTTCCCCTTGCCGCTGAGGGTGTAATCGCTCTGCAAAAGCATCTCTATCACGCCTGCACAACCGCCGAAATTGCCGTCTATCTGGAACGGAGAGTGAGCGTCGAGGAGGTTGGGATATGTGCCTCCGCCCCTTCGAGCATCTGGACCTCGATAGCCGTCAGGACTCACATACGAGAGCAACTTGCGGAAGATGTGGTAGGCATTCGCTGCATCATGCAGACGGGCATAGAGGTTCACGCGCCAACCTGTACTCCAGCCAGTAGTACGGTCACCCTTTATCTCCAGTGTCTTGTGAGCAGCACGATGAATGTCCTCCACGCTGTTCACGCCGTCGGTCAAGCTGTGTCCGGGATACACGCCAAAAAGGTGGCTCTGATGACGATGGTGAGGGTCTTCGTCGTCCCAGTCGTAGAACCACTCCTGCAAGTTTCCCTTCTTGCCTATCTTATAGGGTTGCAGACGCGAGAGGAAATAATCGGCTACCTTCATGAAGTCCTTGTCCAAGCCCAGCACGCAGGCTGCATTGCGGGCATCCGTAAGACATTCGCGAATCATGGAGAGGTCGGCAGACCCGCCATAGAAGGTGCGTCCGTGGTAGCCTTCGGGCGTGACGTAATCGTTCTCGGGCGACGTGCAAGGGCCTGTAAAAAGGTATTCCTTGCCCTCGACGCCCATGTCCTTCGTGCTGATGAGCCAGCCGAGGCAAAACTCTGCAGCGCCCTTCAGGACGGGATAGTATTCGAGGAGGAACTCCTTGTCGAGCGAGAAGGCATAATGTTCCCAAATATGCGTGCTCAACCAAGCGCCTCCCATGTTCCAGTTTGCCCATTGAGGGTCGCCAGTATGCAGTCCGACGGGACAAGTCATCGCCCAAATGTCCGTGTTATGACCCATACACCAGCCCTTCTGCACGCCATAATAAGCCTTTGCCGTGAGTTCGCCAGAGCTTTGCAACTCCTTCAAAAAGGTAAAGAGCGAGTTGTGCATCTCAGGCAAGGCTGCCGTCTCTGCAGGCCAATAGTTCTCCTCCAGATTAATATTCGTGGTATAGTTGCACGACCAAGGTGGCAAGATACTCTCGTTCCACAAACCTTGCAGATTGGCTGGCACGTTGGGTGTGCGAGAACAAGAGATGAGCAGATACCTGCCATACTGGAAATACAGTTCCTCCAGAGCAGGATTGAAGACACTTTCGTCCACATATTCCTTCAACATCTCCTCCGTGGAGCGGGAATCTGTCGAGCCCTTTCCTAAGGAGAGTTTCACGCGGTCGAAGATAGCCTTGTAGTCGGCAATATGCTTTTCCCTCAAAACTTCGAAAGAAGAGGCTGCCAATCTCTTCAACCTGGCATCTGCTATTTGGCGATAAGGCTTGCCCTCCTTTGCAGGGTCTTTGTCGTATCCGTTGAACGAGGTCGCGTTGACCAGGAAGATAGTGACTTCGCGCGAGCCATCCACCAGTACTGCATTGCCCTCCGTCTTCACATTTGAAGCCTTCACCTGCACTTTGGTGCGGAAGCGAATGCCTCTTTCGGGGTCATAGGAAAACCTTTCCTGTGCATTATAATAGTTTGGAAGAGAGGCATAGCAGGCATTCCCGTCGTTGACAAGCACACCGCCTTCTTCTGCATGAAGCTGACTCTTCAACTGGCAGGAAAGCCCAATGCGAGCACGGATTCCACTGGGATTGTCCGTAGCAAGGCGAATGACAATGCCCGAATCGGGATGCGAGGCAAAGTATTCTGCAGTGTAGCGATAAGCGCCTCTCTGGTAAGAAGTGTGGGCCGTAGCATTACCAATGTCCAACCACCGACGGTATCCTGTTACGCCTTCACTTGTATTCAGATAATCTATGGTAAGTTGACCCAAAGGTTGATAGTTCTGCGAGAAGTGACCCTGGACATTCCTTTGCAACCGGTCTGCCTCGGGATAATCGCCCTTGCGCAAAGCCTCGCGGATGGCAGGAATGCTCTTGTAGGCCTCAGGAGAGAAGACATTCATGCTGGAAGGTTCTCCCGTCCAAAGCGTTATGTCGTTCAGCGAGACTTTGTCTTGCTCCGTGCCACCATAGATGATACCGCCCATGGTGCCATTACCGACCACCAAAGCCTCTTCGAAAAAGGTTGCAGGCTTGTCATAATGCAATACTTGCGCTCCCATCTTGACAGGTACAATTAGCCACAATGCCACCATTATTGCAGCCATTCTTGCTTGAATCTTTCCCATATCCTTATTTCAATTAATTATGTCAATCCTTGGTGCAAAGATACAAAAAATTTGGAAGATAATTCACAAAAGTCGTATCTTTGCAGCACAAAAACTAATCAACAAGGAAAAACATTAAAACAAACAACTATTATGAAGCAGCGTTTGCAATCATTGGATGCCCTGAGAGGTTTCGACCTGTTCTGCCTTGTGGCACTCTCCGACTTGGTGGAGGAATTGGCAGAAGTAATCGACAAACCTTGGATGGGCAAAGTGATGGAACATTTCACCCACAAACCATGGGAAGGGTTCTCCACTTGGGATCTCGTGATGCCCTTGTTCATGTTCATGGCAGGTGTGGCCATCCCCTACTCGCTCAGCAAATATAAAGAAGAAGGAACTGACCGAAAGAAGCTCTACTGGCGGCTTGGGAAACGTGTCTTGCTCTTGTGGATCTTTGGTATGATGGTGCAAGGAAACCTCCTTGCCCTTGACCCCAACCGCATCTATCTGTTTACCAACACCTTGCAAGCTATCGCTGCAGGTTACCTCTTCAGCGCAATCATCTACCTCCATACCAGTTGGAAGTCTCAGATAGGCATTGCCATTGCCCTTCTGCTCACGTTCTGGGGAGCGATGGAATGGGTGAAGATTGGCAACTATGGAGGAGGTGACTACACACCTCACGGCAATCTGGCTGAAGGCATAGACTCGATAGTGCTTGGAAGGTTCCGCGATACGGCTCAGGTTATCAACGGAGAGGTGGTGGTTAGAGCATCTTACACCTACACTTGGCTGCTGAGCAGTTTGAACTTCATCGTGACTGTATTGACTGGTGTTCTGGCAGGAGAAACGCTGAGAAGCACGCTGAAGCAGGGACGGAAGGTTGCCTTGTTGTTTGGAGCAGGCATAGTTCTGGTGGCACTTGGTTGGACTTGGGACCTCGTGCATCCCGTCATCAAACACATCTGGACAAGTTCGATGGTGTTAGTCAGCAGCGGCTACTGCTTCCTTTTGATGGGACTTTTCTATTGGTGGATTGACTGTCGCGGACACAACAAGCACCTCACTTTCCTGAAGGTGTATGGCATGAACAGCATCACGGCCTATGTGGTGAGTCATGTCATCAGTTTCCGCAGCATCAGCAAGTCGCTCTTCTTTGGCCTGGAACAATATGTGGGCGACTATTATGGCTTTCTCATCCAGTTGAGCAATTGCGCCATCCTCTTCCTCATTTTATATATAATGTACAGGAACAGAATCTTCCTGCGAGTATAGAGAAAGCGAGAGAAAGAAGGAGGATGCACCCAACCGAGTGCATCCTCCTTTTCTATTCATAGGAATGTGAGGGAATTATTCTTCACCCCAGATGTCCCATGCGTTATCTTCCTTTGTGAGGGCCTTATCGCCATTCACAGTATCGTCACTGATAATCAGGCTTTCAGCAAGCATCTTGGCTGCCTGTGCCTCTTCAATCTTCATTGCAGGTGCTAAATATTTCATTTCTTTCTTGTTTTAACAGTTAATAGAATATATATAAGAACTTCCCATTGTCCCTCTCCGCGAGAGAGAGGGATTGGGGAGAGAATCTCTTATTTCAGCACCTTCTTACCGTTGATAATGTTGATGCCCTTCTGAGCCTTGCCCAAGCGCTGACCAGCTACATTGTAGATAACTGCGTTCTCGTCAGCAGCATTGATGCCAGAGATGCCAGTTGCATCATCAGAATCGAAGCCATAGAAGGCCTTTACAGAAGAAGTCTTCACGATGTAGCCCTTGCCTGCAGCAATGGTAGTTCCAGGTGTTGCCTTGTAGAAGCCGATACCTTCTGTGCCATCAGCCAGGATGTACTGAGTGCCATCAGCAGTAACGTCTGCAGTAGCAGCCACGAGTTCGTTTTCAGTGCCGAGAGCTGCGTCAGCTGTTATGATTACTGGGTAAGTGCCAGCAGCTTCAGCCTTCACAACAACAGCTGTACCGGCAGGAACAGCGGTAACAGGCTCGAGGTGAGCATATTTTCCGTTTACTGTAACGGCATATGCGCTAACTGCTGCACCAGTGAAGTCAACGTCAACAGGAGCAACGTAAGTAGCATACAGGCTTTCACCAACAGTTACGTTTTCACTGAATGCCCAAACGATGTTCGATTCGTGACGTTCGCCACCACCGTAGTAGATGCTCTGAATACCGAAATTGGTCCAATTTGCAGCATCATCGGTCGGATTAATGTAGAATGTCGAACCACCTCTGTAGATATCCCAACTATCATCGTAGGTGTAAGGAATCTCAACCATATCCTCTGTGACATCTCTGTAGTCTGCTGCAGTTACGGTAAATGGCTGAACTTCACCGTCCTTCAATACCCAAACGGTGTAGTAGAGTTTTGATCCAAGTATGCCGTTACCTTCTACGTCAACAGTTGGAATATTGAAGCTAATATTAGGATACCTATATCCTTCGATCTTGTAACTTTCGATGGAAGGATCGGCAGGTGTCGTAGCAAAATCCTTCACCTTGGTGATGGTTACACCTGTGAAGGTCTGATAGGGATACAACACGAACATACTGCCATTCAGGACGACTGGTTGCTCAGTACTGAAGGTATTGGTCTCAGCATCGTAGTTGAGTACGATGTCTTCAAAGTCTTTGTTAAATGCGGTAAGGTAATAGTCGAAAGTGCCGGCTAATGTCGAGATGAAGCCAAGGTATTGGCTGGCGGGGATGGTAACAGTCTTGCCATCTTCGCTAAGCGTACCCTTTGCCCACATGCTAGCAGTGTTGTCAGAGAGTCCACTGAAATAAACATCATTACCGTCGAAGCCAATCTCAATCTGATAATTGTATTCTTCCCACTCTTCTTCACCTTCCTCCAAACATGAAGCGTTGAACGAATAGGTCTCTGTCACTAAGCCCTCGGGAACCTCAATTGTCTCTGCTGCTATAGGTGCACCAGCGTGGAAGTAAGAAACTTCCCAATAGCCCCAGAATGTCAATTCGCCTTCTTCGTTAAGTCCGCTCTTCGACTGGCTTTCCAAGATGTACGGCGTAACCTGTGTCAGCTTCTTTGCATCGGCATCGTATGCATACTGGATGTCGCAGAAGTCGGTGCCGTCGAAGCCAATCATGAACTCCTGTCCATACTCGTCCTCGCCAACGAATTGCCCGCTGGGGAAGGTGGCAATGCCTTCATTGATGGTGCCCTTCAGCCAAGCATCCTCGAACCAGTAAGCCATACCCTTCACATAGATATCGGTGCCGTCGAAGGCAACTTCAGTAGCGCGGAACACGTCGTATCCATCTGTGCCTTCGTTGTAGAAGCCCTCAAAAGCCCAAGCCTCAGTCTCAAGGCCTTCGGGCAGCTTGACGAGCTTTTCAGCTTTCTCCAAAGTCACACTGATTTTGTCAATCTGAGAGTTAGCAGCAATTGTAACAACGACTGTCTGTGCGCTGCCTGTCCATGTTGCAACCTTATTAGTGGCATCGTCTACGATTTCGCCACTATCGGCATCATTACCTGCATTCCACCTACCATAGTTGAACTCAATACCAGTAATGACATAGCCTTCGGGAGCATCGAATGTCAGTGTGCCACCATAAACGCGCAGCTGAGGACCGGCTGTAGTGGCCCAATAACGGTTAGGTGTGCTGGTTGTGCTCGTTGAAATGGTCAGAGAAACATTTCCTTCTGTCAGAGTAGTCGGTTCTGTGATATCGCCATCGGTAACTCCAGTTGCCGATGTTGGCACATCCATCTCATTGAAGTTGAAGGTATACTCATTGACGGCATAGTCCTTAATGTGGTACCATTGGATCTCTGTTGCGTTGGTTTCGCCACCGCCATAGTAGATGCTCTGGATGCCTATGTTGTTCCAATCCTCAGAGTAAAGCTCGTTCAGGTAGATTCTGCTGCTATAGAAGTCCCAGCCTTCTGTAAATCCATAAGGAATCTCTGTAATATTCTCAGTCAACTTTGTATGCGTCTCTGGAGTAAAGGTCAGAGGAGCAATCTCATGTTCGATATCAGAATAAATTATGTAGTAGAGCTTCGAACTGGCAAGAGCATCACCATTAACATCAACATTAGGTATACTGAAATCAATGACCATGCCGTAGGAACCAGTGTCTGTAAGACCTGTAATCTCGGGATTAGCGGGCATAGTTGCCTTCTCAAGAACTTTCGTCAGAACACAACCACGATAAGAGTCGAAATAGTAGCTAGCGTTGTCTATAAGGAAGAATTCATTTTGAGCCGTGAGCGTACCAGCCTCAGCATCGTATGTAAACACTACGTTTTGAGACATCAAAGTATTCAAATACATGTCGTACGTATCATCATAGATGCCCAAATACTGTCCATAAGGGAATGTGATGGTGGTACCATCAAGTGTACCCTTCACCCAAGCCTCAGGAATCCAGGTACATAGTCCTTGGATATAGACGTCTTCATAATCAAAACCGATAAAAACAGAACCCATAACATCTGCGTCGTCATCATAGTTGCGAGCAGAGAGCGCATACTCCTCAGTGACCAAACCTTCAGGAGGTGTAACAACTGTAATGGGATCAGAAGGAGTAAATGTGCTGCCGCCGACATAACAGGGATTCAAGTAATAGCCAGCATAGTCTCCTGTAGAAAGAACTTTGTACATCCATTCATCAATGTAGATGCTTCCATCATCCAGAACATAACCATGGATGTCGCTGTCATACCATCCAGCTTCATAAGTTTCGTCTCCCTCATAATAGAACAAGCCATTGATGACGTAGTCTCCGTATGAGGATGTGCCAGCTGTCTGTCCAGCACTAATTACAAAGTAATTGTATTCTCCATCGCTCTCGACAGTAGCTTCGAGATCGTTGCTGAACATGCCGCTGATGGTGATGCCACCCTCAGTTGTGGTTGATTCTGAGATGACAACATGTGCGGAACCTTCTGTTGTTGTGAGACTCTCAACATCGGTTGACCAGTCATCCGATGTTGTCAGATAATCCCAAGTGTAGTCACCTGCGAAATCGGCTGCAGTAGCAGCTTTCTTAGGAGCTCGAGCCTTTTTGCTGAACTGAACTTTGTGAGTAAGCTCTCTTGGAGCCTGCTTGATGTTCAGTTTCTGGCCAATTTGTGCCTTAGCAGGGAACTTCTCAGCTCTCATAAGAGACTTTTCTGTTCCTGCCATTGCTGTAACAGCGATAAACGCTGCTAAAAGCATGAGTGTAAACTTCTTCATAAATTTACTTGTTTTAAGTTATTAATTATTGTGAACTGTTAGTTGTTTAAACCTCTTTTTCACGCTACGCGCGCACTATTCCTAAATTATTAGCG
>JAGCXU010000190.1 GCA_017961145.1 Bacteroidaceae bacterium
ACAAGGACCTAATTCGATAACAGTGCATGGTACATTCTTACCCTCGGCACTGAAAACGGATGTCATTCCGATTTTCTTTCCTAATAATCCTGGCATTTCTGTTGTTATTAATTAATAAATAATGTGTATTACACCTTGATCTCTACCTCAACACCACTGGGAAGCTCAAGCTTCATGAGGGCATCGATGGTCTTTTCACTGGAGCTGTGGATGTCAACGAGACGCTTGTAGCTGTTCAGCTCGAACTGCTCACGGCTTTTCTTGTTAACGAATGTAGAGCGGTTGACGGTGAAGATTCTCTTGCGAGTGGGCAGGGGAATTGGTCCGCTTACTACAGCACCTGTTTCCTTTACAGTCTTTACAATCCTTTCAGCGGACTTGTCGACCAAGTTGTGGTCGTAAGACTTCAGTTTGATTCTAATCTTTGGACTCATTTCTTCTTTATTATATATTAATAATGTATAAGGGATAGGGTATCATCCACAAAGAGTCATTTGCTTGCAGGTGACCCTATCCTTCTTTTCTTTTTATACCAGATCTACCCGACCTCCCATTTCTTCGAGAACTGTCTTAGCAATACCAGCGCTCACGGGAGCATGGTGGTCGTAAGTCATTGAACTGGTGGCACGACCTGAGGTGATGGTACGCAGAGCTGTAACATAGCCGAACATCTCTGCCAGAGGAACCATTGCCTTCACAAGGCGGGCACCGGTGCGAGTAGAATCCATTCCCTCTACCTGACCACGACGCTTGTTGAGGTCGCCGATTACGTCACCCATATTCTCTTCTGGAGTAACGACTTCCAGTTTCATAATGGGCTCCATGAGTACAGGCTTAGCCTTTGCGCAGCAAGCCTTGTATGCCATCTGAGCAGCAAGCTCGAACGAGAGCTGGTCAGAGTCAACGGGATGGAAGCTACCGTCCACGAGCTCGACCTTCAGGCTGTCCATGGGGAAACCACCAAGCACGCCATTCTTCATAGCTGCTTCGAAGCCCTTCTGAACGCTGGGAATGAACTCCTTAGGAATGTTACCGCCAGTCACGCTGTTGATGAACTGCAGACCGCCTTCCTTGAAGTCCTCATCGACAGGACCTACATTAACGATAATGTCGGCGAACTTACCGCGACCACCAGACTGCTTCTTGTAAACCTCACGGTGGTTGACAGTTGTTGTGATAGCTTCCTTGTAGTTAACCTGTGGCTTGCCCTGGTTGCACTCTACCTTGAACTCACGCTTCAGACGATCGATGATGATGTCAAGGTGAAGTTCACCCATACCGCTGATGACGGTCTGACCGCTCTGCTCGTCAGTACGAACCGTGAAAGTAGGATCTTCTTCTGCGAGCTTGGCGAGGCCATTGCTGAGTTTGTCGAGGTCTTTCTGAGTCTTGGGCTCGACTGCGATACCGATAACGGGATCGGGGAAGTCCATTGACTCGAGTGTGATAGGTGCATTCTCGTCGGAGAGGGTATCACCTGTGTGGATATCCTTGAAGCCAACACCTGCGCCGATGTCACCTGCGCTGATGCAGTCAACAGGGTTCTGATGATTGGAGTGCATCTGGAACAGACGACTCACGCGTTCCTTCTTGCCGGAACGAACATTGTAGATGTAGGAACCAGCCTCAACCTTACCGCTATAAACGCGGAAGAAGGTCAAGCGACCTACATAAGGATCGGTTGCAATTTTGAACGCAAGTGCTGCTGTCTTCTCGTCCTCATCGGGCTGACGGGTCTCAGTCTCGCCGGTCTCGGGGTTAACGCCTTCGATAGCGGGAGTGTCAAGAGGTGAAGGAAGGAACATGCAGACATAGTCAAGTAATGTCTGTACGCCTTTGTTCTTGAAAGAGGAACCACAAGTCATGGGCACGATGTTCAGTGCGAGAGTTCCCTTACGGATAGCTGCGATGATCTCCTCTGTGGTTACGGAGTCGGGGTCTTCGAAGTACTTCTCCATAAGAGCCTCATCCTGTTCTGCAGCAGCCTCAACGAGCTTAGCACGCCATTCGTCGCACTCATCCTTCATGTCTGCAGGAATGTCCTCGACGTCATACTCGGCGCCCATTGTCTCGTCGTGCCACAGGATAGCTTTCATCCTGAGCAAGTCAACAATACCCTTGAAGTTTTCTTCAGCTCCAATAGGCACTGCCACTACAACAGGATTTGCACCCAGGACGTCCTTCATCTGGCGAACAACCTCGAAGAAGTCAGCACCAGAGCGGTCCATCTTGTTGACGTAACCCATACGGGGCACGTTATACTTGTCAGCCTGACGCCATACGGTTTCCGACTGGGGCTCTACGCCACCTACTGCACAGTAGGTTGCAACGGCTCCGTCAAGCACACGCAGTGAACGCTCCACTTCGGCCGTGAAGTCCACGTGTCCCGGAGTGTCAATGAGGTTGAACTTGTACTTGTTGCCACCATAGTTCCAGTATGCTGTGGTTGCAGCAGAAGTGATGGTGATGCCACGCTCCTGTTCCTGCTCCATCCAGTCCATAGTTGCGCCGCCTTCGTGCACCTCGCCTATCTTATGGGTCTTGCCCGTGTAGAAGAGGATACGCTCGGAAGTTGTTGTCTTACCGGCATCAATATGGGCCATGATACCGAAGTTACGCGTCAAATGTAAATCTTGCTTTGCCATTCTTTTTAATCTAAATGAAAACTAATCGTTTGATAAGGTTAAATAGTCATTTAGGTATTAGAAACGGAAGTGAGCAAATGCACGGTTAGCTTCGGCCATACGGTGCATATCTTCTTTACGCTTGAAAGCGCCGCCCTGCTCATTATAGGCATCCATAATCTCGGCTGCGAGCTTGTCAGCCATTGTCTTACCACCACGCTTGCGAGCGAACTGAATCATATTCTTCATGCAGATGCTCTCCTTGCGGTCAGGACGAATCTCAGTAGGAACCTGGAATGTAGCACCACCAATACGGCGGCTCTTCACTTCGACCTGAGGAGTGATCTTGTCGAGGGCTTCCTTCCAAATGGTGAGGGAGTCCTTTTCCTCGCTTGCCATCTTAGTCTTCACAATCTCAAGAGCATTGTAGAAGATCTCATAAGAAATGCTCTTCTTGCCGTCATACATCAGGTGGTTGACGAACTTAGATACCTTCACGTCGCCGAAGACGGGATCGGGAAGGATGATTCTTTTCTTTGGTTTAGCTTTACGCATTGTTTTGTTTGTTTTTGTTCGGGGTTGTTTTCTGTGGTCTTCAACGCCTCCGCTGGGGCATTTACTCAACCTTACTTACAAGCCAAAACGGTTAATGATTACTTTTGTTTGGGTCGCTTTGCTCCGTACTTAGAACGACGCTGGGTGCGATTTGCCACGCCAGCGGTATCAAGCGTACCGCGAACGATGTGATAACGTACACCTGGGAGATCCTTCACACGACCGCCGCGAACCAGCACGATGCTGTGTTCCTGCAGGTTGTGACCTTCTCCGGGAATGTAGCTATTCACTTCCTTTGAGTTTGTTAAACGCACGCGTGCGACTTTGCGCATCGCGGAATTAGGCTTTTTAGGTGTTGTGGTGTAGACACGAACACAGACGCCACGACGCTGTGGACAGTTGTCCAGAGCGGGGCTCTTGCTCTTGTCTTCCAACACCGTACGGCCTTTTCTGACCAATTGTTGAATTGTAGGCATTGTTTTGTTTGTTTTATTATTATATATTATGTTTTATTATCTATAATGTATAGGAACGAGCCCATTAGGGCCATTCGGGGTGCAAAGGTACAACTTTTTATTTAAACGGCAATCGCTCGCTTCCTCAAAAAGCACCCAAACAAGACGAAAAATGTAACTTTTAAGATTATTTAACAGTTCGTGACACCTAATGAAGACAAAATAGGTGTTTTGCAACCTTATCTTTGACTGTACTGTCGAAGTCCTTTTTCGAGGAAATTCCGATAAGCTGCAACGTCCTCATTATAAGAATAAGAGCCCGTAAGTGGATGCCCATCGTTGTCAATTAGGACATAGAAAGGCTGAGCATTGGCGCCGAACTTGCTTCTTTGGAGATAGCTCCAACGGTCGCCAACGGTTCGCAGAGTGACATCCTGACCATTTTCCTGCACCGTAACTCTCTCTGGAAGAGGCGTTTTCTCGTCGACATACAGGGTGATGAGGACGTATTTCTCTTTCATAATGCTTGCCACTTCTGGGTCTGTCCAGACGGCTGCCTCCATCTTACGGCAATTCACACAGCCATAACCAGTAAAGTCAATCATGGCCGGCATTCCATGAGCCTTTGCATAAGCCATTCCTTCATCATAGTCGTTGAAGCGAGCCTCTACCGAAGCATCTCCGAGACGGAAGTCTTGTGTGCTCATTGGGGGTGCGAAGGCGCTAACCGCTTTACAGGGAGCGCCCCAAAGACCTGGCACCATATAGAGTGCGAAAGCAAAGGCGGCGAGGGCCATGAAGAAGCGAGTCACGCTGGTTCGCGGCCTTTGAATGACCTCGCCCATCTCGTCGTATTCGTCTTCGTCGTGGGGGAAACGTATCCAACCAATGAGATAAGCTCCCATGAGGGCAAAGATGACGATCCACAAGCAGAGGAACACTTCCCTATCCATCAAGTGCCAGCCATAAGCGAGGTCAGCCACGCTGAAGAACTTCAAAGCGAAGGCTATCTCCAAGAGGCCGAGACAAACCTTGATGCAATTCATCCAGTTGCCACTCTTGGGCATCTGCTTGAGCCAAGCTGGGAACATAGCAAAGAGCGTGAAGGGAAGGGCGAGAGCCAACGCAAAGCCCAACATTCCGATAGTTGGAGCGAGGATTGAGCCTGTTGTGCTGACCTCAACGAGCAAGAAGCCGATAATGGGGCCCGTACACGAAAAGCTGACCAAGCTCAAGGTAAATGCCATGAGGAAGATGCTCAAGAGGCCCGTCGTACTGCTCGACTTTTTATCTACGGCATTTGTCCAGCTGCTTGGGAGTGTTATATCGAAGCCTCCAAGGAAACTTGCGCCGAAGACAAGGAGCATCAGACAGAAGAAGATGTTGAAAATGGCGTTTGTGCTGAGTGCGTTCAACGCGCTTGCTCCGAAGATGAGGGTCACGAGAAGCCCCAACAGAACGTAGATGACGACGATGCTTATGCCGTAGGTTATGGCGTCGCGAATGCCCTTCTTCTTGTCGTCAGAACGCTTCAGGAAGAAACTGACCGTCATAGGAATGATGGGCCAAACGCAAGGAGTGAGCAAGGCGATGAGTCCGCCAAGCAAACCCAAAAGGAAGATACCCCAAAGACTCCTGTCCTTTGTCTGCACCCCAGCCTCGAAAGCCTTCAGTTCATCCACTACAGGAGCCCAAAGATCATTACCCTCTTCGAGCGAAACAACCTCTTCTGCTGGCTCTTCTGCCTTGATTGTATCCTCGACGATGGCAGGTTCTTCCGTTTTCTCCTCTGCCTCAACTTTCTCAGGTTCAGCAGTTTTCGCTTTTCCTTCTCCCTTGAAACTGAACTCCACATTAGTGGGTGGAATGCAGTTCTGGTCGTTACAAGCACCATAAGTCAAGTATCCGGCGACTTCGTACTCAGGTTCCGTGATGGTGAAGCGCTGCACGAACGAAGCCAAGCCCTCCATATAGCTGACCTCCATACCGAACATTTCGTCCATCATCTTCTGCACATTTCCTGTAGCACGAAGTTTTCCGTCAGGTTTCACACCCTTTTGCGTTTCCAGAGTCAGCTCGGCTCGAGTGGGTCCGCCATCAGCTATGTCCGTCCCGTAAACGTGCCAGCCAGCATCCACATTGCCTTGGAAGATGACCTCGAGAACATCGTCCGAGACCTTCTTTTGCGTGGCAGAGAAGATGACAGGATTCTGGAACTGAGCCAAAGCAACAGCCCCTATAAATATAAATAATGTGAGGAGAGAAGAGATGCGCTTCATCTTGTTGGGTGTTATATTTTGGTGTGCAAAGTTACGAATAAGCGAGAACAATACAAAAGAAAAAGCCAAGTTTTTTCTTTTGGCACTATACGATTCCAATCATAACACTATACGATTGCGATCATAACACTATACGTTTGCAATCGTAACACTATACGTTTGCGTTTTAACCACGCTACATTTTCTCACATCAAAACCCAACTCCTATTTTCCTCCATGCTCCGACGCATCTCAATGATGTCCAGGATGTTACTGACAATACTGCAAATACCCGCAGTCATCAGCAAGGAAAGACCTGCAGCCACAAAAAGCCGCGAGTTATGAGCGAGCCAAATCAGGAAGTTTGCCTGCACACTAAAGCTGAAGAGGGGTTCGTCGATTGGCGAAGAAAGCAGCCAAATCGTGCTGACAGTTCCGCTGATGATGCCCACCACAAAGGCTACGACCATCAACACCCTGTAACGATGAAGGGTTCGCTCCTGATATTGTTTGATGATTTCCACTGCTTCGAGCCGCTTCGTGAGCTTCGCCATGAACGCGTCGCCATCATCAAAGTGTCGCGTTTGAGCAAGGAAAAGGTCCTCTATTGCTTTATCTTTCTCCATAACTTTCTATCTTCAATTTTCAATTCTCAATTTCTTTCTCAGTTTGTCCCTGCCTCGCGAGAGTTGCTGCTTCACGGCATCTTGCGAGGTCTCAGTAATCGCTGCTATCTCCTTGACGCTGTAGCCGTTGAGGTAGAACAGGGTGATGGCGGAGCGTTCCTTGGGAGGAAGCGTGCTAAGGGCGAGGTAGAGGTCTGAATGCGGCCCCCCTCCGTCTCCCCCGAGGGGGAGTGTCTCTACGGGAATGGCATCGATGCTTATCGTCGGCTTAAGGCTTCGCTTGTGGCTGAGGAACATGTTGTGAGCAATCTTGAAGAGCCACGAACGGAACTTGCCTCCGTCGCTAAAACCCGAGCAGGCAAGGTAGGCCTTCACCAAAGCGTCCTGCGCCAGGTCGTCCGCCTCGTCCTTGTTGCCACAGCAAAGGGCGAGCAAGAAGCCCCTGAGTGCCTCCTGCTCGCGCTCCACGCAGGCTATGAATGTCTCTCGGTTCACAGATTTGCCTCTTCCGTCAGTTTCTTCTCCTCAGCCTCAATCTCTTTGGCAAGCATCTTCTTGCTGATGAAGTAATTAAGCAGGACAGCAAGGCCGATTCCTAACAGAATCACTCCCGCAAAGTAAGTGAGGTGAAGAGTTTGGGGATGGCTTCCACCTAAACAATCTATCCATAACGCATAAGCGAAGATACA
>JAGCXU010000023.1 GCA_017961145.1 Bacteroidaceae bacterium
TGGCGGAATCGCTCTTCATAAGGTATCTCGAACATCGTCGCCTCATCAGAGAGATGCAAGATTGTATCGCGAACAATGCCGTTCTCGCCTGTCAGAATGCAATAGATCCAAGTATTGGGAAGGGTTGTGCCGACTTGGAAACGGGCTGGCTTCTCTGCCGACATCACTTCGTTTGGTGTGTAGAGCCAAAGGTCGTGCTTGCCAATGAGACGTTTGTCGGTGATGGAGAAGATGGTGAACGACGTCTTGAATGATGCCGTATCGCCCTTTACCTCTGCCTTTGCGACGAGGTCGTACTTGCCAGATGGCAGGTCTCGAAGCACATCGGGAATGGTGTCTTTACCTGCTGGAACGAAGAAGTTCTTCACTTCCTTGCCATCTTGTGTGAGCATGCAAAGCACGTTGCCCTCAACCGTTTTGTAGTTGCTCGAATAGAGGTCGAAGCGCCACGGCTTGAGCGACTCGCGGTTCTGTTGCTCTGGCACATTGCCGTTCATGCGAAGTGGTGTGCTACAAAGCGGAACACGAAGGCTGCCTTGCTGTGTCTCACCTTCAAGACTGAGCACATCAACTGAGAGACAGAGTGTCTGTCCCCATCGCAACTGCTCTTCTGTGAGCTCTTTCGAGACGGGAACAGTGATGCTGAACTTGCCTTCCTCGTCTGTATAGAGCGTGTCGATGCTGTGCTGCTCGCTTGGAGCAAAGCGCTTGTACCACCAACTTTGCTGCCACTGATAAGAGCCTGTGACACGGGCATTTGCTACGGGCCATTGACTATAAGTCAGAGCCTTGCCTGTCAAAGTGATGCTATCAACTGGAAGCGTGACAGTCGGAGCCTCGTCCATCTTGACTTCGAAGGTGGGACGACGATACTCTTCGACTCGGAAGCTGTGCCAATTATTGCCAATACGAAGGCTATAATGACCTGGCAAACCTGTCTTGGGCAACTGCAAACTGTCTTGCAAAGAGCCGAACTCGTCGGTCTTCAAGGTGTGGTTCAAGACCTCCTGACCATTGGCATCCAAAAGCGTGAGGGCAAACTCGGCACCTGCCTCGGCCTGCGGTGCCTGGTCGTGACTCCGGGTGTAAGCGATGCCGCCTACATAAACGGTCTGTCCCGGACGGTAGATGCTGCGGTCGGTATAAATATTGAGATGGTGTGCGAGCTTATCGTCGTAGTCCTGCGAATAATGCCAACCCAAGCCTTCTTTATCGTGAGCATTGTCCTCACCCCTCGAAAGCTCGACATAAATGTAGTTTCTCTTCCCATCGTAAGCTATCTCTGCGATGCCTCGGTCATCAGTCGTCTTTTCGCCTAACTTGACGTATTCCTGCCTCTCCTTTTGGTAGAAGCCGACCTTGACACCTTGTTGCGGTTCGCCACTCATTGCGTCAGTCACCATCACTCGCTCCTTTCCGTTTGGCAAAGCAACGGACATAAAGGTGAGAGCCGAGACATTGAACTGGTAAACCTGAGGTTCATGCTCGTCCAACTTCTCCTGTGTCGTGCCGTCGAGGACAAAGGCATAGCATCCGAAACTTGGTGAGTGCCAACGCAAAGTGTCGTCCTTTGTCTCGAGAGCCTCCACGCCTTCCATCGTAATGGGCAAGGTCTCGACGAGTGTACCAGCACGTTTCACTTGCTCAGCCTTCGTGCCGTCCTTTTCTTCGCCACTGAACTCAAAGTCCTTTGGCAAGCGATAGACTGCGAGGCCTCCCGACTCCATATTCTTGATTTGGAGCGGGATGTCGTAGTCCTTGCCAGGATAATACATCTGACGGAACTTGGCAGAGAGGCTTGGACGCCGCAACTCAGCGATTCTGTTCCGTAGTTCGTTGGCTTGCCGACTTCTGGGATAGCGCTTCAAAGCCGCTTCCAAGAGGTCTTGTTGCTCCTGATTTGTCTTGCCGGGCAAACTGGCAAGCAGCATATAGACATCGGCACAAGCATCCAAATCGGCATACTCGTCACGAAGCCTCAACAGAAGTGCTTCCTTATCCTGCGCGCCTTTTTCTTCCAGAGAATCTATCCTGAGCAGCAACGTCGCCTCTCTCAGTCCGTGCCTACGATACACATCGATGATGTCCTCGTAACGGGGAACGCGATGATTCCACCTTTCCTGTTCCGTGAGGTCGCTCAGACAAGTCTGCCAGACGAGATTGAGCAGGTCGTTCCCAAAGACGGCATCGTTCTTGCCCTGCTCTGTCAGAGGTTTCGTTTCAGCAAGTTTGACGGCATGCAGCGCCTCAACATCCTGCAAAGCCTGACTGTAGAGTTGGGCTGCATAACGGCGATATTCCTCGCGCGACCACTCTTGAATGCTGTCGGGATGGCTCTTCGTCTTGCTGTCAAAGCGCTGTGAACGCCAAGCATTTCCGATGAGGAGATGTGCCATTGCAGCCCGATAAATGGCCTGAGCTGTCGGGTTTTTCTCTCTCAGCATCTCAGCCTGAAGTGCTCGCCAATCGTGGTAGAAACTATCGGGAGTGATGTCTTCCCGTTTCTGATTCTCAGCGAGAACAGAAGCCAACCTCTGAGCTGCCGTCTTAGAAGAAGTGCTCCGTTGCTTGTCAAGTTGCAGGACGCCTTGCCAAACAGCCCTTTGCAGGTCGCCCTGCTCGTTGTCATCGGCATATTCCCAGTACATCGCGCCTCGCAAGCCTTGCTCCTTGATGTAAGCACATTTCATGGCAATCGAGCGCGGACTCTCAAAACCGATGACCAGCTCGAGGTTCTCGTCAGCCAGGAACGATGCCTTCGATGCGTTGCTCCACACCTCTTTCTCAGAGTGCTTGTCGCGGTCACGATACTTCATATAGACACCGCTCTTGCCCCTTCCATAGAAAGGCATACCCAGCACAATCTTCTCGTTGGGCACACCAGCCTTGCGATGAGCTTCCACAGCCTCAGAAGCACAGAGCCAGCCCACCAGTTTCGAGCGGAAAAGCGCTGAGTGATGCTTGGGAGCGCTGCCCATGTCGTAGGCCATGACGTTGACCACATCGAGGTACTGCTGGCAACTCTTGAAGTCGATGTACTGTGCACTGCCCACACTCGCAAGGGTGAGCCAGAGCTTGCTTCCCAACGCTTCTCGAAGGTCGCGCATCAACAGGGTGAAGTTCTCCGTATCGTTTGGCGAAGCGCTGATACCGGCACTCTTCTGAGTGGGATATTCCCAGTCGATGTCGATGCCGTCCAAGCCCAACTCATTGCAGACACGACGACAATCTTTGGCAAAGGCTTTGCGATTGGTTTCGCTTGCCGCCATCTCGCTGAAACGACCACTGCCCCACCCTCCGATGCTCAGCATGACACGCAGTTTGGGCTGTTGCTTCTTCAGGCTGACAATGTCGCGGAGCCGCTGTTCGTTGTCGATACGGACTCCATTGAACTCCTCATTCACATGTCCGAAAGCATAGTTGATGTGCGTCATGACCGTCGGATCGGGCATAACCCTCGACCACGATGTCACATACGCCACCACAACGGGTTCGGCCTTCTTGGCAAAAACGCCAACCCAGCCACACAAAACAGCAAACAGAACAACAAACTTCCTCATCATAACATGAAGCTTTAAGTCAACTATGAAGCTTTAGCTCGACGTAAGTCAACTATGAACTATGAACTAAATCTCCTCCAGCAGCGCTTTCAGGAACGGCCAGAACTTCGCAACCGACGAGATGGAGCAGCGCTCATCGGGAGTATGGGGGCTGCGCAGGGTTGGGCCGAAACTGACGAGGTCCATGTTGGGATAGACACCACCGATGATGCTGCACTCCAAACCAGCGTGGCAGACCTCCACCCTGGCTTCCTCGTCAAAAAGGTTGCGATACACCTCCACCATCTTCGCCACGATGGGGCTGTCGAAGTTGGGCTGCCAAGCACCATATTTGCCGCCGTACTCCACCTTCATGCCAGCCATCGAGAAGCAGCTCTCCTGCATCTCCATGATGTACTCCATCATCGTCTCGTTGCTCGAACGAGCCAGGATGAGCAAGTTTGCCTCGCCACCACCGATGTTCACGATGCCGAGGTTGCTGCTCGTCTCCACTACCGACGGAATGCTGGGGATGTGTCGTAGAACGCCGTCGTGACAAGCCATCAAAGCGTCCACCAGATTGTCCTGAATCTCTTCGGGCACACGACCAGCTGGCAACTCCAACTCTTCCACCGTCAGGGTGATGTCTTCTTCCACACCGCGGAACTCGTCTGTGAAGACCTGCTGACAGTACTGAGCCAAGTCGCAGAGGTCATCGAGGTTCTCTTTGGGAATGGAGAGCACCACAGCTGCCGTGCGGGGAATGGCGTTGCGCATGTTGCCGCCTTGCCAAGAGCAGAGACGCGCCTCGTCGTCGATGGTGGCCTGACGCACAAAGCGAGCCATCAGTTTGTTGGCATTGCCGCGACCTTCGTTGATTTCCAAGCCGCTATGACCGCCTCGCAACCCTTTCAGCAAGACCTTCACAGCGATGTCGCCCTCTTCCAGCTCCACCTCCTTGTATTGCATCGTAGCGCTGATGTTCACGCCACCAGCCGAACCGATGACGAACTCGCCCATCGTCTCGTTGTCGATGTTCAGGAGGATGTCACCCTTCAACGTGTCGGCCGAGAGGTGTTCCACGCCATACATGCAGGTCTCCTCGTCGGCTGTGATGAGGGCTTCCAGCGGACCATGCTTGATGTCCGTGCTCTCCATGACAGCCATGATGGCAGCCACCCCCATGCCGTCGTCGCTGCCCAGCGTGGTGCCTTTCGCCTTCACCCAGTCGCCATCAATGTAGGTCTCGATGGGATCAGTCTCGAAGTTGTGAGCGCTTTCGTCCACCTTTTGCGGCACCATATCCATGTGAGCCTGCAGGACAGCGCACTTGGCATTCTCGCGGCCCGGCGTGGCAGGTTTGCGCATCACGATGTTTCCGGCATTGTCCTTGAAAGCGTCGATGCCATGCTGCTTAGCCCAGTCGAGCAGGAACTGCTGAATATTCTCGAGGTGTCCGCTTGGTCGCGGAACCTGCGTCAAGAGGTAAAAGTTCTTCCAGATAATCTGAGGATCGAGGTCTTTGATAAGCTTTTCCATAGTCTATGTTTTAATGTTAATGATGTTCTGCGCTTTTGCATAGCAAAATTACAAAAAAACTATGAACTACGGAGCAAGAATTATGAATTATTAAAAGCTTTTCTCATAACTTAACACAACAAGCGCAAAATCATGGCTGTTTGGAGGGGGCCAAGTTCAAGTGTGACGATTGCGATTGTCGCGTTTGACGTTGGCCGACATCACGTTTGACGTATCGCATCGACGCGTGTGTCATCCGGATTCATCACTGCACGGACAGTTTCTTATGCTCGCAGTACAGTCTTTTGGTGGAAATTGGTGGTTATTGGCAGAAAAGCGGGGGCAAAAACTTGCATAAGATTTGCCACGAATACGGCATTGATTTTTGCTTTAAATTTTCGTAACTTTACACCCGAAACAGATAAACCATCAGGCACACTCATGCTTAAGAAAACACGCAACGCATTGAATAACAAACGATAAAACCTGCTAAAAATGCCTCGAAATGCATGCAAAAACCTCTTTGACTGATGCATTTTCCTGTATTTTGTGCATTTTACCTCGACGTAAAAAATCACTCTCAATGCCAGATTTTGAAGGGAACAAACGCAAAATGGCCAGTCTTGTTACTGAAAACAGCAAGAGATAATTGGATTTTTCACGTGTTAAGATTGCAAACATGGCACGTTAAAATCGCAAACGACACACGCTTAATTTGAACATTAACCTAGAACCATTAACTAATCGAAGGAATTATCACTCGAAAATACCAACGCAAATTTGGTATTTCGCTCGCTTATTCGTACCTTGACTGTGGTCGAGCTACAGTTTTCGCTCGGAAATGCTCAAATAGATTTGGTATTTTGCTCGCTTATTCGTACCTTTGCAAGCAGGAAAGGGGTTGGAGACGCCCTTTACATTATTAATTAAATATCACGCGTGCGATGAGTCTGTTGAGGGATGTGAGGGAACTGCTCCTGCCAAGGCTCTGCCCTGTCTGTGGGCGTCTGCTGACGGGCTGCGAGGATGTGCTCTGCGCCTTTTGCGCTATCGGGCTGCCACGCTACCGAATACGTAACACTAACCTCGACGACAACGCTTGGGACAACATCCTGCTGCGGTCGGTGTGGGACAGGGTGAATGTGCGAAGGGGCACGACGATGCTTGCCTACAGCCACGATTCGCCTTTCCACAGACTCATCATCGCCCTCAAGTTCCGAGGCAAGCGCGAACTGGCGGTCAAGCTGGGCAGATGGGCTGCTATGGAGGCGCAGAGACTGGACTTCTGGCAGGATGTCGATGCCTTGGTTCCCGTCCCACTGACACGTTGGCGCCAGTTCCGACGTGGCTACAACCAGGCTGAGATGCTGGCTCGAGGCATGTCGGAGGTGACAGGACTGCCCGTCGTGAACCTGCTGAGGCGCACTAAGAACCGCAAGCCTCAGTCGCGAATGAAGGGAGAGGCGCGCATCAGGAATGCTGAGGGTATCTACGAGGCTGATGTGCCCGCAGAGTGGCGCGGCAAAAGACTGGTCTTGGTGGACGATGTGATGACGACGGGCTCTACGCTGGCCAACTGCGCTCTCGCCCTGCAAAATGTCGATAGCAGTGCAGAAATATGCATCTTTCCGTTGGCTTATGCAGGAAAAATATAACGTTTTGTACGCTTTTCTTATTTTTTTCTATCAAAAAGTTGCAAGATTTGAGATTTTGGTGTAATTTTGCAACCGGATAACGAAAATAACCATTAACGTTTAACTTTTATATTCATTTATGGACGCAAAAAAAGTCTTGGAAGATCTGAAAAGACGCTTCCCCAATGAACCTGAGTATCATCAGGCTGTAGAAGAGGTGTTGGGCACTATCGAAGAAGAGTACAACAAGCACCCCGAGTTCGAGAAAGTGAACTTGATTGAACGCCTCTGCATTCCCGATCGTGTATACCAGTTCCGCGTGACCTGGATGGACGATAAGGGCCAGATTCAGACCAATATGGGTTACCGTATTCAACATAACAACGCCATTGGCCCGTACAAGGGCGGCATCCGTTTCCACAGCAGCGTGAATCTGGGCATCCTGAAGTTCCTCGCTTTCGAGCAGACTTTCAAGAACTCGCTGACCACTCTGCCTATGGGTGGTGGCAAGGGCGGTTCCGACTTCAGCCCTCGCGGTAAGAGCAGCGCTGAGGTGATGCGTTTCTGTCAGGCTTTCATGCTGGAGCTGACGCGCCACATCGGTCCTGACACGGACGTTCCTGCTGGCGACATCGGCGTTGGCGGTCGTGAGGTTGGCTACATGTTCGGCATGTATAAGAAGTTGACTCGCGAGTACAGTGGTGTGCTGACCGGCAAGGGCCTCGAGTTCGGCGGTTCGCTGATTCGTCCTGAAGCAACCGGTTACGGTACTGTTTATTTCCTCCGTGCCATGCTGAAGACGAAGGGCGACACCATCGAGGGCAAGAAGGTGCTCATCTCCGGTGCCGGCAATGTGGCTCAGTATGCTGCCGAGAAAGTGCTGCAGCTTGGTGGTAAGGTGATGACGATGAGCGACTCGGACGGTTACATCTACGATCCAGACGGCATCGACCGCGCTAAGCTCGACTACATCATGGAGCTGAAGCAGGTTTATCGTGGCCGCATCAAGGAATATGTCGATAAGTATCCGACAGCAAAATACGTGGGCGACGGTGCTAAGCCTTGGTTCGAAAAGGCCGACATCGCTCTGCCTTGTGCCACTCAGAACGAGTTGAACGAGGAGCAGGCAAAGGCTCTGGTTGCCAATGGTTGCATCGCAGTGGCCGAAGGTGCCAACATGCCCTCGACTCCAGGTGCTATCCGCGTCTTCCAGGAAGCTAAGATTCTCTACTCTCCCGGTAAGGCCTCGAATGCTGGTGGTGTGAGCGTATCAGGTCTCGAGATGAGCCAGAACTCAGAGCGTCTGAGTTGGAGTGCCGAAGAGGTGGACGCCAAGTTGCTATGGATCATGGAGAACATCCACGAGAACTGCGTGAAGTACGGCACTCAGCCCGATGGCTATGTCAACTATGTGAAGGGCGCTAACGTGGCCGGCTTCATGAAGGTTGCCAAAGCTATGATGGCGCAAGGCATCGTCTGATTTGGCAAGCTCGACGAAGTCAAGGTTGCCAAAGCAATGATGGCACAAGGGATAGTTTAGAGTTTAGAGTTTAGAGTTCATAGTGCATAGTTGACTTACGTCGAGCTAAAGCTTCATAGTGCATAGTTGACTCTTAACAATCTATAAAAATGAAAGCCTCCGCAATTGTGTGGAGGCTTTCTTTTATTTTAATTTTTAATTCTTAATTCTTATTTTTTCTGTGTACCCAGCCGTCTTTGCCTATCTTGAGACGGAAGAGGACTGCTTTGCGACCTTCTTTATAGCGGTTGAAATAGTAAGCATGACAGAGGTAATACATTTCACCCTTTGGTGTCTTAACCATTGTTCCATGCCCGCAACTCTGCATCTCCTTGCCATCGCCTTCCAGAATGGGATTGCCTTCGTACTTCTCCCAAGGTCCTTGAATGGAACGGCTGCGAGCCACGCTGACAGCATAGTCACTATTGGGCGAACAACAATCGCGGATTGAATAAAGGAGATACCACCATTCGCCTTCCTTGAAGACACATTGTCCCTCCATTCCTTGCCTCTCATCATCGCGAAGCAGCATGAACGGCTCGCCTTCAAGACGCAATCCGTCGGCACTCAACTTCTGGCAAAGCAGTTCGATGGGGCGTTTGCTTGGATCGAGACCATAAGCCTTCCAAGTGATATAGAGCTGCTCGCCATCACGAAAGACGAAGGCATCGATGGCTTCGTTGGTGGTACGGACAAGCGGTCCGTAATCGACGAACTTACCTTCAGGACCATCGGCCATTGCCACTCCGACACAACTTGTCCCATCGCTCTTTTGCCGAGCCGTGTAGTAACACATAATCTTACCGTCGAGTTCGAAGAGTTCTGGAGCCCAAAAGCTGCCGTTGGTCCATTCTGGCCAACTGTCGAAGATAAATCCCATCGGCTCCCAAGTCCTCAAGTCTTTCGAACGATAACGCTGATAGGCCTGCGACTTGTTGCCAGAAGTGGCTGCTGCATAGTAGGTCTTGCCAATGCGAATGACGGAAGGATCGGGTGCATCGGCATTGATGACGGGATTCTTGATTTTACCTCCAGTAGCGTCGCCCTTCATGAACGCGAAGGCAAAGCAGAAAGTGTTGACAAGCAGAAGCAATGCCGACAAAAGGATACGAAAACGTTTCATATAACTCTGTTTTTTATATTCTTGTGCAAAGATACGAAAAAGTTCGATGTTCATTGTACATTGTTCACAGTAATTTCATATCTTTGCACAAAATTGAGCATCATGTCGAGAAAACTATTCTTCCTGACCTTCTTATTGGCTTCGCTTCAAATCCTTGCCATCGATACGGAAGTGCCTGCGCTGCACTGGATGTTGCCGACCACGCTTGAAGGCATTCGTCAGGAAAGTTCTAAACTGAAGATAGAGGAAGAGCCTATGCCCGCCTCCATTATGTGCCAAGGACAATATTATAATATGTCTATGCAGGCCGAGGCGGTCGATGTGGGGAAGCCCGAAAGGTATTGGACCGTGAAGCGCGACATGACGTTTGCCAGCGTGCCGTACCTTACCCTTGGCATCGCCCTGCACGCCATCAAACGAGACGTGCGGAAAGTGAACAACGACATCAACGAGGGCTTCCACAACAGGGCCGACGACTACATCCAGTACTCGCCATTGCTGCTCACATGGGGCTTAAAGGCAGCAGGTTACGAGGGGCGTTCTCAATGGGGACGTTTGCTGGCCAGCAACGCCTTCTCAGCCGTCATCATGGCTGGTCTGGTGAACGGCATCAAATACTCCGCAGCAGAGGAGCGCCCCGATGGTTCCACATCCAACTCCTTCCCCTCCGGACACACCGCTACGGCTTTCATGGCTGCCACCATTCTTCATAAAGAATACGGCCTGACGCGCAGTCTTTGGTACAGCGTAGGCGGCTATGCTGTCGCCACAGGCATCGGGGCTTTTCGCGTGATGAACAACCGGCACTGGGTCAGCGATGTGATGATGGGAGCAGGCATTGGCATCCTTTCGACGGAGTTGGGCTATGCACTCTCCGACCTCATCTTCAAGGACAAATATACCTTACGTCGCGAGATGGAGGACCTGAACGATCTGAGCGAGCATCCATCGTTCTTCTCGCTTCAAGCTGGAGTGGGCATCATGATGGGACATAAAGGTGTACCCGACGAACTGATTGCAGCAGGAGGGCCAAGCAGCCTCAAGCATGGCATCAGTTCCGTTATTGCTGCAGAAGCGGCATATTTCCTGAATCCCTATGTCGGCTTGGGACTGAGGGCTCGCATCAATAGTACGGCTGTTACGCCAAGATGGAATGGCATCGATGATGTCTGGACTTCAGGCTTGCTTCATTACGACCCGGTTACTAACCAATACGCACATCCCGACCCATTTGATGCCAACTATAAGCACAGCACGACCACTCATAAAGACCAGCTCTCCAGTTTCGACGTGATGGGTGGTGTCTATGGTCAGTTGCCCCTAAATAAAAGGATGAGTCTGGGCGGGAAACTGCTCTTCGGACATCGTCAGTCTGGCGATATCTGGTATATGGCGAGTTTCTCGGGAAATGATGATTATGAGGACCAGTTGATGGGCTTCCTGAATGAACTGATCAAGGTTGACGAGAAGAAGGATATCAGTACCTACGACCGCATTAAGGCCATCAACCTGGATGGTCGAGGCAGTTTCATCTTCGGTACTGGAATCTGCTTCTCATACGCTCTAAAGCAAAATATTGTGTGGCGCGTTGGTCTTGATTACGACTTTACTCGTTCCCGCTACAACTACGACTACCAGAGCATCAGCCTAACAGATATGGCCAACCATTACCTCCTTTATGGTGAGGCTGCAGACGATTTGGGAATAGAGCAGGAAGGAAGTTTCCACCGCAACTTGCATCAGCTCACTCCCCACTTTGGTATTTGCTTCAGTTTCTAGCTTTAGTACGATTCCTCTTCATTGGGGAAATCCAGATTCTTGACGTCGGTTATGTACTGACCTACGGCATCGGTTATGACGGTCTGCAGGTCGGCATAGCGGCGAAGGAACTTGGGCGAGAAGCCTTTGTTCATGCCCAACATATCGTGAACGACCAGAACTTGTCCGTCAGCCTGACCTGCACCAATGCCGATGATGGGCACCTTGACTTGCTGGCAGACCTTCTTTGTCAGTTCTGCAGGAATCTTTTCCAAGACAATAGCGAAGCAGCCCAACTGTTCGAGGAGTTTGGCATCGCTGAGAAGCTTCTCGGCTTCGGCTTCCTCTTTGGCTCGAACGGCATAAGTGCCGAATTTGTTGATGCTTTGAGGGGTGAGGCCGAGGTGTCCCATAACGGGAATGCCGGCATCGAGAATGGCACGGATGGTGTCCTGAATCTCCACTCCGCCCTCGAGTTTGAGGGCATCGCAACCGCTCTCTTGCATGATTCGGATAGCATTCTTCACGCCTTCAGTCGCGTTGACCTGATAAGTTCCGAAGGGCATGTCGCAAACGACAAGGGCTCGCTTCACACCTCGAACCACACTTCTGGCATGATAAATCATCTGGTCGAGGGTGATGGGAAGCGTCGTCATGTTGCCAGCCATCACATTGCTGGCACTATCACCAACAAGGATGATGTCGATGCCCGCTTGGTCCACAATCTGGGCAATCGTATAGTCATAAGACGTGAGCATGGCAATCTGCTGTCCCTGCTCCTTCATTTCGATGAGACGGTGAGTCGTCACCTTTCGCGTATCGCTTACTAAATAACCTGCCATTTCTAAGTTGAGAGTTTAGAGTTGAGAGTTTAGAGTTTAAAGAATGTGCAAAAGTACGAAAAAATAAAGAATGAAAGATGAAGAATGACGAATAAATTTGTAACTTTGCCTACAAAAGAACAAAAAGAGGCATTTCATGAATCAATCACTCACTATCTATCGAGCTTCGGCTGGTTCAGGCAAGACATTTGCAATCGCCGTCGAATACATTATGGGACTTCTGCAAGAAGGTGCGGAGAACGAATTTGTGAAAACTCTCGCAGTCACCTTCACCAACAAAGCGACGGCCGAGATGAAAAGCCGCATCCTGGAAACACTCTATGGACTTAAGACAGGGCTGAACGAGACGAAAGACTATCTGGATGCCATCAAGGAACGCTTCAAAGAGAGCAAGAAAAGCATCACAGACGAGGAAATCCGCGACAGGGCAGGAAGAGCCCTCGCAGCCATCCTGCACGACTATTCGCATTTCCGCGTCGAAACCATCGACTCGTTCTTCCAGAGCATCCTCCGCAATATGGCTCGCGAACTTGGGCTTGCCGCCAACCTTCAGGTAGAACTCTCGACCGAGGAGATTATCGACAGCGCTGTTGACACGCTCATCGAAACAATGAGCGAAAACCCCGAAGTGGAGAGTTGGGTGAGGGAATACGTCGAAGAACGACTGAGCGACGGCAAGAAATGGGACATCGTGAATCCACTCAAAGCCTTTGCCAAAAACATCTTCAAAGAAGATTATCAGCTAAAAAGCGAGGACGAACTGGAGAGAATCAGCGATGCGAATACCGTCAAAGTCTTCAAAAATGAGATGTATCGCATCCGAAAAACGGCCGAGAAGGAGATGACAGAACTTGCCAACAAGTTGATTCAGGATTTGCAGAACAGTCCGCTCTACGACAAAATAAGTCGCGTGGATAACGTCATCAATTACCTCAGAAAGTTTGCAGCAAAGGATTTCGGCGCGCCAACTGAGGCTATGGGGGAAAAAATCAATGGAGAAGAAACGTTTTTAAAACAGAAATACCAGACGGATAACGCCAGCCTGACAGAAGAAAACGAGTTGCGAGAGAGAATACGACAAATCCTGAAACACCTCAAGGACTATATCTCTGCAACATGTGTCCTCAAGAATCTCAACGAGCTAAGGCTCTTGCGCAACATCGACGAACTGGCGCACAAGATAGAAGGTGAGACAGGTCGCTTCATGCTTAGCTCTACGCCTGTTCTCCTCAGCAAAATGACAGAGGGGAGCGATGCGCCCTTCATCTTCGAGAAGATAGGAACCGTCATCGACAATGTGATGATAGATGAGTTTCAGGACACAAGCCTGATGCAATGGGAGAACTTTAAGAAGCTGCTTTTCGAGAAACTATCTTCAGGAGGGAAAGGGATGCTCGTCGGCGACATCAAGCAAAGCATTTATCGATGGAGAAATGGCGACTGGAAGATTCTCTATGACATCAAGAAAGAAATGCAAGGATTCAGCATCAAGGACGAACCCCTCAAAACGAACTATCGCAGCCATCAATTCATCGTCGACTTCAACAACGCTTTCTTCCCAAAAGCCGCAGCAATGCTCGATGCCATAAAAGCCGATGCCGAAATCAAGTTGAGCGATATCTATAAGGATGTCGAACAAAAGAAGAAGAAAGAAGATGGGAAAGGTTTCGTTCGACTAAAGCTTTATAAGAACGAAGAAGACGAAGACAACACCATCGCCGACATGGTGGAACAGATAAAAAGCCTTCGAGCAGGAGGCCTCGATTTAAGCGAAATTGCCATCCTCATCCGTTACAATGATGACGCACAAAAGCTCATCAATGGCTTCAGCCAATATGCTCCAGACATTCCTCTCGTCAGTGACGAAGCCTTCCTGCTCGAAGCCTCCGTCAGCGTACAGATGATTGTGACAGCAATGCGAATCCTTATCGACAAAAGCCACTCAGACGCCATCTCCGAGAAGTACCTAATGCTGCACTATCTCCGCGACATCCTTGGGAAGAAAGACACTAACATCCAATACGTCGCCTCGCAAGATGCGGAGCAAGTCCTTCCGAAGCAATTCACGGAACGCAAAGACGAGTTGCTTCAGTTGCCGCTTTATCTCCTTGCAGAGGAGTTGTGGCGCATCTTCTCGCTTGGCAACATTCCAGGAGAAGACGTCTATGTGCTCACCTTCTTCGATGTGTTGCAAAAGCACCTTCGAAGCGCTGTGGCTCCTGACATCCAGACATTCCTGGAGGCTTGGGACGAGAAACTTTATAAGAGTTCCATACCGGGTTCCTCTCTGCCAGGCATACGCATCCTCACTATCCACAAGTCGAAAGGACTGGCGTTTCATACTGTTATGTTGCCCTTCTGCTATTGGGATATAACAGAAAAAAACAACAAGCCAAACAAAGTCCTATGGTGCGAGGCAAACTCCGCGCCTTATAACGAACTCGGAGCCTTTCCCATCACACCCAGTACAAAAGTTCTGACATCTGTCTTTGCTGCAGATTACGAAAAGGAAAATCTGGAGCAGCGAGTTGACACACTCAATTTGCTGTATGTCGCCTTCACACGAGCAAAGGCCAATCTCTATGTATGGGGAAAGACAAAGAAGGAAGACAAGAAGGGGGACAGTAGCATCGGTGAACTCTTCTACAAATCGCTTCGTAATAAAGATAATGACCAGGACGAAACGTGCTTTACTTATGAAGTCGGCACTCCTGTGACGGAAATCAAGAAGGAAGATGAGAAGAAGAACCGTCTCTCTTTGCAACATCTTGACAAGGATGCCATCAACGTGAACATCGTTACAAGGAATCCGACACTCAACTTCAGGCAAAGCAACTTGGCACAAAGCTATCTGGAGCAGATGACAACAGACGACGGACAGCAAGCCACAGGTATTAAGCTGTCGCAACGCGAGATAGGAACACGAATGCATGATGTGCTTAGCCGTGTCAGCGACGTTAGTCAACTCGATGATGTGCTCAAGCAAGCTCGCGAGGAAGGCATTATCGGCGAGAGCGAAGACTGGAATGCTATTATCACTCACATCAAGGAAGGCTTTCGCGATCCCATCGTGGCCTCATGGTTCAAGGCAGACAACATTATATATAATGAATGTAGCCTTGCCGGCCTTGATGATGACGGACAACCTAATGTGCTGAGACCAGACAGGGTGATAGTAAACGACGAAGGCATCACCGTGATAGATTATAAGTTCGGTCATCCAAGTAGTAAGTACGACGAGCAAGTGAAAGCATACATGAAGTTCATGCATCGCATGTATCCGCAACAAAAGATAAAAGGCTATCTTTGGTACGTCATGGGCAAAGGAGCCACAAGTGTGAAGAGTTAATTACGAATTATGAATTGCAGATTATGAATTCCTTTCTATCTCTCATAGCAACTGACATGTTGGCGCGTTTCACGAATGACATGCGTGATGTAACCGTCGTCTTCCCTGGCAAGCGAGCCGGCATGTTCCTCAACCGCGAGTTCGCGCTACAGAATAATAAGCCCGTATGGACTCCCCAGTACTGTACCATAGGCGACCTCTTCCAGACTCTTACTCCGATACAAGTAGCAGACCCATTGGAGTGCATCTGTCAGTTGCATAGTGTCATGAAAGAAGTGCTCAAAGAAAACTACACAGAGACACTTGACGAGTTTTGGAGTTGGGGGGAGGTGTTGATGGCAGACTTCGACGACATCGACAAGCACCTCGCTAACGCAAAAGCCATCTTTACCAATATCTTCGACCAAGAAGACCTCAAGAACATCGAATATCTCGAAGATCCACAACGCAAGGCTCTGGAACGCTTCTTCAAAAATTTCTCGATAGAGAACAGCACGCAACTGCAAGAGAGGTTCAAGCAGACATGGAAGCACATGTTTGAGATTTATACGAAGTTGCACGAGAGGCTTCTTGCAGAAGGCAAGCTATGGGAAGGCGCCCTCTTCCGTCATGTCACTGAACAGATGGGAGAAGACGGAACCTTAGTTCAGAAACTTCTTGAGGGAAAGCGAGCCATTGTCTTCGCCGGCTTCAACGTGCTGAACGACGTTGAGCGAACCATGATGACTCGCATTAAGCAAGAAGACAAAGCCCTCTTCTATTGGGACTACGACCGTTATTATTGTAGCACCGACAGCACCTCTGAGGCTGGCTTCTTCATGAAGAAGAACCTGGAGGACTTTCCTTGTGCCATCAGTGACCCTAAGTATTTCGACAACTTCAGGAACCTCAAGGATGTGACATTCATTGCCTGCAACACAGACAATGCTGCAGCGAGGTATGCCAACAATTGGCTCGAGGAACATGCAGAAAGCGAAGCACTTCGCAAAGCTGTCATCCTCTGCAACGAAGCCTTAATGCAGCCCATCCTTCATGCCATCCCCGAATCTGCAAAGGAAGTGAACGTCACGATGGGATTCCCTATTGCCGACACGCCCATCTATGGCATCCTTATGTCTTTGATGAAGTTGCAGATAGAAGGCTATGATACTGAGCGTGAGCACTTCCGCAATCCCTTTAAGCAGACACTGCGAAGACAGCCGTTCTTTGAGTACCTAATCGAAACAGATTGCTTCACCTACTGTGGGGACAGCACATCGAATCTGCTAGACTACCTGCTCAAGCTTATACGGCAGATTGCCTCTCACTTCGCACAGATAGAGAAGCCAAACATCTACGAGCAACTCTACAGTGAGACCATCTACCGTATCGACAAGATGCTTTGCCTGCTTCGCGACCTCACCCAAGACAACGACAACGCTCTCGACATCTTGCCAGATACCCTGCGACGTTTGTTGCGACAGATGATGACGACGGCCAAGATACCGTTCCACAGCGAACCCGACCGAGGACTGCAGCTCATGGGTATGCTTGAAACACGATGTCTGGACTTTGAGCACATACTGCTGCTCTCTGTGGAGGAAGGTTATCTACCTCGAAGCACACAAGCCAACTCTTTTATCCCCGAGAGCCTTCGCCAAGCGTTCGGCCTAACAACTCAGCAGCATCGCATTGCCGTATATGCTTATTATTTCTATCGGCTTGTGCAGCGATGCGAGCATCTTACTTGCGTCTATAACGAAAGCACAAGCGATGGCGTTCCGCACGAGATGTCGCGTTTCCTCCTGCAGATGCTTGCAGAAACGGATATCCAGATAAAAACTCGTTGGCTTTCCAGCAAGCCTAAGCCCAATCCCACACATCTCATCGAAATCAAGAAGACACAGGAAGTCATGGAACGTCTTCGGCATCGTTACGACCAAAGTTTACCAGACGGAGAGCACATTACCCTGAGTCCCTCAGCCATCAATGAATATTTTACCTGTCCTATAAAGTTCTACCTGAACCACGTTCTTCGTATTCGCAAAGAAGACAACCCAGATGAAGGCATTTCTGCAAGCATCATCGGCTCCATCTTCCACGATACGGTCGAATTCTTCTACAAACGTCAGCAAGAACGTTATAACTCCCCATATATCACTGCAAATATGCTATGTGAAGATAACTCCACTATCAAGAAGTCAATCCAGGACGAGTTGGAGTTGATACTTCACACCGCCTTCGATGTCTCTTGGTTTCATCCTACTGACAAGTTCGACCGCTTGACGGAGATAGAAACGCGCTTCAAGGATGCGAAGACATTTGCTACCGAGAACAAATACAGGGGCACAACTCTCATCGCACTCGATGTACTGAAAACTTACTTGAAAAGACTCATCCTCTTCGATGCCAGCTATGAGTCTATACGTATCATCGGAACAGAAGAAGAAAGAAGTACCTGTCTGGATGTGCGAGATATGAAAATCAAGGTCGGAGGACGTGTTGACCGCATTGACGAAGTGAATGGACACATCCGCATCGTGGACTATAAAACAGGTTCATATAAAGATGACTCTATTAAGATGGGGCATTTGGTGGATCTGGACGAAAAAAAGCACAACGACTACTATTTTCAGACATTCCTCTATGCCTTGGCCGAGATGGAGGTTCCAGAAGCAGCGGCTAAGCCCATTCAACCCATACTCTTCTACCCTATCAAGGCCAACCAGGAGGATTACGACCCGTCGCTCAAAATTGATAAGATTGTGGTGGATGACTTTGCCAATCAACATGCCGAAGCATTTAGGGAAGGTCTCCTAAAGATTCTTGAAGACATCTTCGACCCAGACAAGCCTTTCAGATGTTCGTCTAATTATGATGATGAATATAACGGTCCATGTAAATTCTGCAAACTGCATTTACTATGCGGAAGAAAATAAACAGATAAACTAAAAACAACAATGAAACACCTTCTTTTATCGCTATTGTTTGTCCTTAGCTTCGGACACATCAGCGCTCAGCCTCTTTGTATTCCTACTGCTCAAGAGGTGAAACAGACTGGAGGCACCGTCGAAGTGTCGAGTATCACGTGTGTCACTTATAATGATGCTTCTCTGCAGACGGCAGCAGACTATTTAGGCAAAGCCTGGGGCATCGAGGCAGTACAACAGAAGAAAGCCTCCGAAAACTCCATCTTTCTCTCCCTGAAACCCGACAAGAAACTTGGCGACGAGGGTTATCGCTTGACAATCAGTCCGAAAGGCATCACTGTTCAAGCCACCACGCCTAAGGGTGCTTTGTGGGGCGTACAGACCTTGCTCCAGATGAAGGACACGCACTTCGCAAAAAATGAAGCAGGCGTGATTACGAAGGGGACGTTTCCTTGCCTCAGCATTACCGACAAGCCCGACTATCCGATTCGTGGCTTCATGATTGATGCAGGCCGCAAGTTCTATCCCTTGAGCTATCTCTATTCGCTGGTCAATGTGATGTCGTACTACAAGATGAACACCCTCCAGCTGCACCTCAACGACAATGGATTCAATGACCAGTTCGAGAACAGTTGGGACGATACCTACGCTGCCTTCCGCATGGAGAGCGACTACTTCCCTGGTCTTACGGCTATCGATGGCTCGTACTCGAAGCAGGAGATGCGCGACCTTATCCGCTATGCCGAGACGATGGGCGTGGAGATTATACCTGAGTTCGACGTGCCGGCGCACAGCCTTGCCTTCACACACTTCCGTCCTTCGCTGGCTGCAAAGAAGTATGATGATGCTCATCTCGACCTCGAGAACCCTGAACTCATTCCTTTCCTCGACAGCCTCTATGCTGAGTATCTTGGCGGGCCAGACCCTGTCTTCACCGGTCCGCGCTTCCACATCGGCACGGACGAGTACAGCAACAAGGACTCTGCCATCTGCGAACGCTTCCGCGAACTGATTGTCCACCTCTGCAACGAGGTCAAGAAGTACGGCAAGCAGCCTGTCTTCTGGGGAAGCCTGACGCATGCAAAAGGTGTGACGCCAGTGCCTTCAGATGGTGTATTGATGAGCCTTTGGTACAATGGTTATGCCGACCCCATGGAGATGCACAAGCAGGGGTTCCACATGATTTCCATCCCAGACCGCTTCATCTACATCGTGCCTGCAGCAGGCTACTATAACGATTACCTCAACACCCGATGGCTCTTCAAGAACTGGAAGCCCTCACTCATCCGCGACAAGCATTTCGAGCATCAAGACCCGCTCATCGATGGCGGCATGTTTGCGCTGTGGAACGACTTCATCAAGAACGGCATCTCCGTGGGCGACTGCCACGACCGCATCCTGCCCGCCATGCAAGTCATAAGCGAGAAGTGCTGGAATGCCCTTCGCGACACCACAGAAGCCTCCTTTGCCCAGTGGCAGACCTTAGCCACGAAGCTCGAAGACGGTCCTCTTGCCGACGAGATTGGACGCAAGAGCATGGTCAATCATATCGACTTGAAGCCAAGGAGCACTATCATTGCTCCCCCTAAAGGGGGTTGGGGGGTCTCTCAGATTGGCTATCCCTACACCGTCGAGTTCACCATCGAATGGGCCGAAGAGAAGCCTGGTACCATGCTTTGCCAGAGCGAACGAAGCACCTTCTACCTCTCCGACCCCATCAAGGGAATGCTCGGCTTCAGTCGTGACGGCTATCTCTTCCAGTTCAAGTACAAAAGCAAGCCTGGCAAGCGAGAGACCATCCAACTAAAAGGCGACAACCAGGGGCTCAGTCTCTCCAGCGACGGCAAGCTTGTGGAGCGCCTCAAGCCCGACACGGGGCACCGCACCGACAACAAGAAGAGCACCTATAAAATCATGCGCACTCTTGTCTTCCCATTGCAGGAGACAGGCGACTTCCGCAGCAAGATAACGAACTTCAGCGCATGGCGCTAAGGTAATCGGCAAACTTAACGTAGGGAATATTTACAGGCAGAACTAACAAATATGAAGACAAACAGGATACTCTTTCCCGCTATTCTGCTACTTCTAAGCGCTTCAGGCAGCATGGCAAAAGGACTCAACAGGCACGACCTTGAGCATCTGCGTCAACTCTGCGCGCTCAATACGCTGGTGGGCACGGCTCCTGCCAACACCAAGACAGCAGGGCTCTTCGGCAAAGGTTCGGAAGAACACGGGCAGACGATGCCCTCGGTGCTCTCACCCAACGGGCAGAATTTCTGGACGCCACAAACGCGAGCAAGCGAGGCAAAATGTCTTGCACCCTATTACTACAACGACGCTTTGCTGCAAGGCTTTCGCAATAGTCACTGGACTTCGGGCAGTTGCACGCAAGACTACGGCTCATTCACGGTTGCCACACTCGGAGGGAAACTCAGAAAGACTGCAAAAGAGCGCGCAACAAAGTTCAGCCACGACGACGAAATCGCCCATCCGCACTACTATGCCGTTCGGCTTCCTGAAGAGCATCTTTTGACGGAGATGACTGCCAGCAGCCACGCTGCCATCTTCCGCATCACACCCGAGCAGGACGGGCCAGTACACATCGTTGTGGAGCCCAATAGTGATGAGAAGGAGGGGCACATCGAGGTAGATTCCGAGCGCAAAGTCGTCTATGGCTACAACCCCGTTCACCGTATCTATCAAGGTTGGGGCGAGAGCGCAGGCTTTAGTGGGCACTTACTGCTCACCTACACCGACAACCCCATCGACTGCGGGCAGGACAGCATCTGCGCATGGCTTACCTTCCAAGGAAAAGCAGGCAAACCCATCATCATCAAGGCTGCTTCCTCTTTCACGGGTCGCGAAGGAGCAGAACGCAACTACAAGGCAGAGGCACAGGGCGTTAGCTTCGACAAGATGCAGAATCGTCTCATCCGCACCTGGATAAAGCACTTCCACGCTATCGACATCGAAGATCCTGACACGGCCCGCATCAATCAATTCTACGGAGCCCTCTATCGCGCCTCGTTCATGCCTCATGAAATGAGCGATGCAGACGGTACTTATCCGCGCTTCGCAAGTGGTGAAACCGTTCGAGGCTCAAAGCGTAAATACTATGCCGATTTCACGATGTGGGACACCTTCCGAGCCGTGCATCCGCTCTACACCCTGCTCTACCCCGATGTGACTGCCGACATGATGCAGTCGCTCGTCACGAAATACGAACAAGGCGGCTGGCTGCCCATCTTCCCAAGTTGGAACTCCTACACCGCTGCCATGATAGGCGACCATTGCTCGGTAGCCCTTGCTGATGCTTACATCAAAGGCATTCGTGGTTTCGACGCAGAAAAGGCCTACGAAGGGATGCGCAAGAATGCCTTCGAGGTGCCCGCCTCGGAAGAAGACTACAAGAACGGCATGGGCAGACGCGCTTTGCAGTCCTACATGAAGTACGGCTACATCCCTCTCGAAGACCCCGTCAAGGAGGCTTTCCATCAGAAGGAACAGACCTCGCGCACATTGGAATATGCCTTCGACGACTATGCCGTAGCGCAAATGGCAAAGGCTCTGGGCAAGGAGGATGACTACAAGATACTCATGGCTCGCTCAGAAAACTGGCGAAATGTCATCAATCCACAAACGGGTTATTGCGATGGCAGATACGAGGACGGACGCTTCGAGGGCAACACCGACTTTGTACGTCGCAAGCCCTTCATCACCGAAGGAGCCACCTGCCACTACACTTGGTTCGTGCCGCACAATGTGGAAGGCCTCGTCGAGATGCTGGGAAGAGAAGCGTTCGAGGCAAAGCTCGACTCGATGTTCACAGAAGGCCGATACTGGCACGGCAACGAACCTTGCCATCAGATAGCCTACCTCTACGACTTCATCGGCAAGCGCGAAAAGACCATCAAATGGGTGAACTACATCCTCGACACCGAATACAACGACACGCCAGGTGGCCTCTCCGGCAACGACGACTCAGGGCAGATGTCTTCCTGGTTCATCTTCTCGTCGATGGGGTTCTATCCCGTCTGTCCCTCATCTGACCGCTACATGGTAAGCTCTCCACGTTTCCAGCGCATCACACTCAATTTGCAGAACGGCCATCGCTTCGTCATCACACCCGAATCGCTGCCAAAAGACCGCAACTACATCACACATAAAGAGATTTTGCAATAAAACAACACAATTATGGCAAGGAAAAACTATACAACTCTGCCTGCGGACTATGCAGTCTGCATGCACGAAGACTGCCCGATGGCAGCAAGTTGTCTGCATCGGCTGGCTTTCGCTACGCTTCAGGAAAGCGAGACCTACCTGCAGCTCATCAACCCAAAGAAGTGCACGAAAACAGCCGAATGCAAGTTCTATCGCAGCAGCGAACCCGTCAGGTACGCTTGTGGATTCACGGGTTTCCAGAAGAAGATGTTCCCACAGCAATATCAAATCTTCATGCGGACACTGATTAGGGTGTTCGGACGAAATCAGTATTTTGCCTATCGTCGCGGCGAATTAAACCTCTCGCCAAAGGAACAGGAGACCGTCCTGGCAGCCCTGCGCAAAGCCGGTGTCACAGAGGATTTGCCATTCGACCGTTACAAAGAACATATCAACTACTGCGACTAAGCCAGTACCACCGTGGTAGTACTGCAGTACCACCACAGGAAAACTCCAGTACCACTGCGGTGGTACTGGAGTTTCCCTATAGGAGAATTTTAGGAGTACTGCAGTTTTACTATTTTGTTAGCATAGAAAGTACTGAGATTACCGCTTCCGAACAGGGCGGACAGACAAGTAAGAAAAGCGGTATACGCGTCTTGCAAAGACAACCTTGTCTCCATGATATGTGTGTCGCTACATGTTTTTTCTGCCACATTATTACACTTTTTCTCCTTTTGCGTCAAGCTGACACACACTTATTTTGCTTTTGTCTATACTTCTTCGTAACTTTGTGCCCGAAACCATACATTATTATATATGAAGAGATGCTATCTTTTGCTGGCAGCGCTGACAGTTTGCTTATGCAGTCGAGCCGAGTTTGTTTTTCAGGAAGGACTCATTGCCGACATCACGCCGAAGGGTTGGCTCCTCGAGTTCCTGCAGCGACAGAAGACAGGACTGACAGGACATCCTGAAGCCCTCTCCTATCCCTACAACACTTGTCTCTGGGCTGGCGAGATACCTCGCAACGGCGATTACGGCCAGGACTGGTGGCGATATGAGCAAACTGCCTACTATACCGACGGTTTACTGCGCCTCGGCTATCTGCTCGATGATGAGGAACTCATCAGCAAAGGCGAACAAGGCATCACCTATACCCTCGCTCACCCACAATCGAATGGCAGGCTGGGTTCCTCCGTCATCAGTAGTCTTTGGCCGCAGGCCGTCTTCTGGCGCGCCATGAAAGCCTATGCCGACGTACATGAAAACCCGACAACGCTCAAGACAGCCCTGCGCAGAAACTACAACTCGATGACAAACGCTGACCTCATCAACGGCCGTCGCCACATCCTCAACCTCGAAGGCTTGCTCTGGTACTACGGCATAAGTGGCACAAGAAGCCTACTGACAAAAGCCGAAACGGCCTACAAGACAGGTGGTTTCGAGTTCGACAAGACTGATGCTGGCAGCGATGAATTCATCCACCTCCACGGTGTCACCTATTGCGAGATGCTGAAGGTGCCCCTACTTCTCTATGCCTACACAGGCAACGAAGAATACCTTCGCATTGCCATGAATGCCGAGCGCAAGTTGGAACGCGACCACCTCCTTCCCGACGGCGTGCCCACTAGTGCAGAGTATACGCAGGGACGAGACATCGACGTTGCCCACGAGACTTGCGACATCACGGACTATACTTGGTCGCTCGGCTATTTTCTCACCGTTACGGGCCAAGCAGAATGGGCCGACCGCATCGAGCGCGCCATCTTCAATGCCGCTCCAGGAGCCGTCACAGCAAACTTCGACGCAGTTCAATACTTTTCCTCCGTCAATCAAATCATTTGCACAGGCAACTCCGACAACAACAAGTTCAAGCGCGGCTCGACTTGGATGGCTTACCGCCCAACCCACGAAACAGAATGCTGTGCCGGTAATATGCATCGGATGATGCCCAACTTCGCTTCACGACTCTGGATGCGAGGCGCTGATGAAGCCATCGTGGCGGCAATGTACTCACCAAGCGAAATCGACTTCAAGGTGGGCGAAACGCCATGCCACATCGCAGAAGAAACCTATTACCCCTTCAGCGGCGACATCACTTTCCATTTCTCCCTTCCAGAGCAGACACACTTCCCCTTTGTCTTCCGCATACCAGAGTGGTGTGAGCAATACCAAATAACTTTAAACGGGAACCCCGTCTCAACCTCTGCCTATGGCGAAGGCTTCAAGGTTTTAAACCGCGACTGGAACGATGGTGACATAGTAACACTCTCGCTTGGCATGACTCCCAAGGTGGTGGAGGCTGCAGACAGGCAGGGAAAATACGTGGAATGCGGACCATTACTCATGGCTTATCCCATTCCTGCGACCGTCACAGAAGATACAAACACCTATAGCAACATGAACGGCAAGGTGCCAGGCGACGGCTTCAAATGCTGGAGCATGAAACCGAATGGCGCCTTCAACTATGCCATCAACACTGATGACGAAACGCTTGAACTCAACATCGACGAAGAGAAACTCGCGAATGCCTATCCCTTCGACCTCGACGGGACGCCACTTAGCATATCGCTCCCCGTTCGCACCATTACTTGGACAGTGGAAAACAATCGCTACAACCCCGTCCTGCCTGCATCGGAGAATGTCGTATTATCTAACACAAGGAAGAATATCAACCTGGTTCCTTATGGTGCTGCCAAGCTTCGCGTCACTGTCTTCCCCGATGCCCTCCGCAAAGAAAAGAAGACACTTACTGACTCTCTCCTTGTCAATCCTGACTTCGAACTGACGGCAGCCAATACAGTCAATCACGGCGGCATCGAGAAGAAAACTTATAAACCTTACGGATGGAGCGTGCGAGGAGCTCTTAGTGGCAACAGCTACGGCATCAACCACGATGCTGCAAACCACTATGGCGAGAACGTTTGCTGGTATAACACACGCCCCTTCCCGCTCAACTTCCAACTCTATCAAACCATTCCTGCCTCGAAACTCACACCCGGCACTTATCGCGTTCGTTGTCTGCTCTGGTGTCAAACTGGCGCTTTCGGCACCTGCCGACTCTTCGCCAACAACAACGTCCAATACTTCGGAAAAGAGAGTGACTACAACATGAACCTGACAGAAGGAGAGACAAACACTTTTGCAGGACATAGAGGAACATCCGGAGCCACCTTCATCCTGCAGGAAATGGAAGTGACAGTCAAGATTGAAGCAGGCGAGAGCCTCACCCTCGGCATTCGCACAAGTTGCCTCAAGCCGGACGGCACACAAGCCACAAGCAGCGAATCGACAGGCTGGTTCAAGGTCGACCACTTCCGTATAGAACGTGTGTCAGACGTTCCTGATGGCATCGGAAGCATCTTCCCAACACCCACCGCACAAGGGAAAGAGAATGACGTCTGGTATAACCTTGCCGGTCAACGCTTAACCCATAATTCTTATGGCATTTCTATTCAAAAAGGGAAAAAGATATTAAGACTCTAAACTCATTAAAGTATGAAACACATTCAGTATCAAACTCAAGGAACTTGCTCGCAGTTGATTGATGTAACAGTAGATGATAACGACATTATTCAGCAAGTGTTCTTCGTAGGTGGTTGTAACGGCAATCTGCAAGGCATCTGCCGACTAGTGACGGGACAGAAGATTGACGATGTCATTCAGAAACTCAACGGCATTCGTTGCGGCACAAAGAGTACATCGTGCCCTGACCAACTATGCAGAGCGTTGGAAGAAATGAAGAAATAAGAAACACGAAATTTGAACAATAAGATAATGAAAAAGTTGGTATTGCTAGCTATGATGGCTTCTTTTTTGACGAGTTGCACCAAGCAAAAGGTGCTGGTATTGTATTATTCCCAAACGGGCACAACGCAAGCTGTAGCTGAGGAACTACAGAAACAACTTGATGCCGACATCGAACGCATCGAGGCTGCAACCCCTTACGATGGCGACTTCCAAGCAACAATAGAACGAGGTCGAGAGGAAATGGAGAGTGGTGTGATGCCTGAACTAAAACCCATTCAGGCAAACCTTGCCGATTATGATGTCATCTTCATCGGCTATCCCATTTGGTTCGGCACTTATGCCATGCCTATCGCAACGCTGGTTAAGGAGAACGACTTCGTAGGCAAAACCGTCGTTCCCTTCTGCACCTTTGGCAGCGGAGGCTTGAGCACATCTGCCCAAGCACTCAAAGACGCTCTTCCAAAAGCTGACATCAAGAAGGGATATGGAGTGCGACAGGCTAGAATTGAAGCAGCACCAAAAGAACTTAATCGCTTCTTGATAGAGAATGGCTACAAGCAGGGCGACATCGCTCCCCTGCCCGAATATAGCGAACAAGTGCCTGTAACGGAAGAGGATAGCCTCATCTTCGATGCAGCTTGCTCAGGCTATCAGTTCCCCCTCGGCACACCCATTACCGTCGGCAAGCGCGAAACTGAAGAGAGCATGGACTACAAGTTCACAGCAAAAAGCATTGGCTTTGACGGCAAGGAAAGCACCTCCACCATCTACATTACGGTAAGCGACGGAGAAGGTGCAAAGCCTGAGTTTACAGAAGTTGTAAGAGAGTAAAACATCAAGACCATAAAACGCACACAGAAAAGCTCGCAACCCAAAATTGCGAGCTTTTCTGTATCTGAAAATTCAATCGTGAGTTGTCAATCACAAATCAATTTCACTTGACAATTACTTTCTTTCCTTTCCAAATGTAAATACCTATCTCGGTAGGTCTAGTGTTCAGTTTCACACCTGAAAGAGTGTACCATGACTCGTCGTCAATTGCCAATTGTCCATTGTCAATTGTCTTTATTCCATCAACAATGATGTAGAATGTCTCCGTCATGGTGTTACTCATACGTCCTTCTGAGTCAACGACTGCCCATGTAATGGTGTGCTCGCCTACCTCTAATAAAGCGAATACAGATATCTCGGCCATACCTTCACTACCACTCAGAGGCACAGAGTATGCGTGTTCAGCATCATCGTCGAACCAATAAATACATCGTGTTATCTCGGCTGGAATTTTCTGTGCCGTAATGACAAAGTAGCGCGTCACAGGACTGCTCCACACATTGAGGTCGTCCTTTGAGCGAACTGTTATGGTATGTATGCCCGAATCGAGATTCTCAAGCACCAATTCTCCAAAATCGTTCACGTTTCTGCGTTCTGCCGTGTTACCGTCGAACCAGTATTCACACTGAACGATGGACGTAGCAGGTGTTGAAGGGGAGGAACCTTTAATGAAGTAACGGGTAATAGGAGCACTCCATACATCGAGGTTGTCCTTTATGCGAACCGTTATGGTGTGCGGACCAACAAGCAGGTCGTCCATAGGGATTATAGCCCCGTCGGATACGGTTTGGCGTTCATCAAATTTACCGTCTAACCAATATTCGCATTGTGCAATGGATGTGGCTGAAGGGCTTGCAACAGAAGCCTTTACGAAGTAACGGGTAATAGGTGCACTCCATACATCGAGGTTGTCCTTTATGCGAACCGTTATGGTGTGCGGACCAACAAGCAGGTCGTCCATAGAGATTATAGCCCCGTCGGATACGGTTTGGCGTTCATCGACTTTACCGTCTAACCAATATTCACATTGTGCAATGGATGTGGCTGAAGGGCTTGCATTAGAAGCCTTTACGAAGTAACGGGTGATAGGTGCACTCCACACTCCCTCGCTATCGCAGATGCGGATGGTTAGGGTATGCGGTCCTACATTCTGCTCTGTCAGGTCAATCTGTTCTCCAGCAGCAATCGTTGTACGACTTGCCACATCGCCGTCAATCCAGTATTCCTGCCGATCAACGGTTTTCTGTGCAAGTGCAGACGAGTATATCGCAAGCACGGCCACAACTGATAAATATCTAATTCTTACAATCATGTCGTTTGTCGTTAGCTGTTCTATCTCGTCTGAGTCTCATAGTTAACCTTCAGAGTTGAGCCATCCACCTCCACCGTCATGTTCTTCAGAACTGGAGTTGCGGGGACTTTGCTCCAGCCATCGCCGCCATGGAGTCCGCATTGTGTGCCGTCGGTACCGATCCACACTTCTGGCTGTTTCAGCTCGTAGGTGCGTTCTGGAGAGTAGTTGTAGTTCTCTCCATCGGCAAATATTTCCGCCAAGGGCACCACATAGCAGTTTTCCACAACACGGTTGGCGGGGATATTGCTTATGATGACACAATTGTGGACAGTACTGTTCTCTGCAATTGCAGAACTGCCCACATAGCCGTTTACCAGCAGGGAGTTCGTATAGAGCAAAGCTCCGCCGTAGTCTTCGTAGACCATGCAGTGGTCAACCTGCACACGGCTGTCAATGGTCACGTTTCTTACTGCACCTATCACGCTGTTGAGTACCCGCAAGCCTTGAATGTTCTGGCTCCTACAATTGATAGCGCCAATGATTACGCACTTGGAAATTTCTATCACAGATGCCGGATTGTATAAATCGGAACCATTCCAATAACATTTCGTAATGCTAACATTGCTTACAGCATTAAAGTTTATGTTACCATTCACACGAATTCCTTCCAGGTGAACGTCGGAACAGGAAACTGCCAGTCCGCCAGTTGTTATTAGTGTGACTCCTGTGCCCGATTCCTCGTCTTCCTCGAAACCGGCACCATAAACACTCACTGCCTTGGTTATATTCACTCCGCTGAAATTGCCAGCAGACAGGTTGATGGCATCACCATCCTCTGCCGCCCCAACGGCCTGGCTGAGCGCACTTGTGCCATAGAATACCTTCACTTCGTCGCCGTGCTGTAGAGTCGCAGTGTACACATCGCTCTGACTTTTGCCCGCAATGGCGCAGCAAAGCAACATTAGGGAGAATAGAATCTTTTTCATACTCGTTCTTTTGGTTTAGTTAATATTCTGGTTGGTCTGTTACTGCTGCAAAGTTATGAAATATTTTCCACAATTCCACAACTTATTTTGAGAGAAATGCGTTCACTAGTGGAAAGATGTAGTACCCTGCAGTGGAAAATTAAAAACACAGCTAAGGTAAATGGCAAACATAAAGTGTTACGTTTGTCATTTTAACACGTTAAGTTTGCAAAGTTAACGTGATACGCTGAACTTCTTTCCCTTCTTGACGTAAATTCCCTGCTGGTTGGTATCGCTAACGCGTTGACCTGCAATGTTATAGACATCAGCTCGCTCCTCGCTTTCCTCTTGAGGAATTGCATCAAGACCTACAGGATCTTCGCTCTTGAGATAGCCAAAGACTGCAAACTCGTAGATGCGAGTGGTATAGCCATCACCTTGCTCACCATGAATCATCTGCAGGCGTACCCTAGTTGTAGTGATGGGTTGTGACAAAGTGCGGATGACTTTATTCATCTGGTTCCCTTCTACGACGTCAGCATCAACCCATGTTCCGTCCTCTGCCTGATATTGCAGTTTGAAGGACTTGGCAACATAACCTCCACTTTCACGAGCAGCACCAAGCACCATCCAACGATTGACGACTGCAGTATCCTTCAGTATGTATTGCAGATAAGGTGTTTGACTCTGCGAACCTCCAACGCACCATTTGGTAGTCGGGTCAAGATCGTTGGCATAGCGAGCAGCTTCGTTGGTGTTGATCTGATGCGAAGCAGTAACACTCTTAGGCACTAAACGGTCAGACCAACCTTCTTTCCATTCACTCTTGTTCGCTTCATTCGGCTCTATCTCAGTAGTAAGAGGTGCTAAGGGAACGATGTCGTCGGCATGATTGGGAGCAACTGTGGCGGCGAAGAGGAAGGTCTTGCGATCGGAAGAACTGACTGTAACTTGGTTAACACCTTCAGGAAGTTCTACACCATATTTATATATGTAGAGCATCTGCATTGTCTGGTTGGTCTTGTCCGACACCTTATGTGCATGCGAAGAAGCAAAGACGATGTTCTGCTTGCGGTAGTTCTCGACGAGGTTTGTACAGGAAAGCGGCTCAGCAGCACGACCAGAGAAGTAAGGCACGTCGAGTACCTTTTCCTTGTTGCCGACTGTCACAGTCACCGTTGCACCTGTCTCTGTAGGACTGGCGAGAAGCAGATAGAGTTTGTTTTCGTCAGGTTGACGGTCAAGCGTAAGAGTTTGAGTACCAGACAGATGCAAGACATTCTTGGCAGTACCTTCGCGAGGTCCCATAACAAAGCCAATGCCATCAGCAATAAGCGTATCAGGAATGAGTTCTGCAGGATAGGCATAGGTGTAAGTTGTGGAAGCGGCTCCTCGAGAATTGTCGAGGCTCATTACGTCGAGGTTGTAGTCAAGTGGAACAGGAGAATACCCTATTAATCCTTCCTCTGAAGGAGAAACATGCAAAGATTGCAGACGAACGGCAAAAGTCTTTGGTTGGTAACGACCAATATCAAAGAGGATTGTCCCTCCGTCTGTCGTCAGTTGTCCGTTGGTTATCTCCTCTTCTATACCATTCACTTCACGAGCCGAAACGACAGGAACTGGGAAAGAGAGACGAACATTCTGCTGGTTCTCGCCAGTCCATTCGTAGATGCGAACGATAAGCTCGTCTGTATCTTCCGCTTTCTTCAAGGCCTTGATTGCAACTTTGTCAGTACTGAGCGAAGCAAAAGCAATGCGACGGCCAAGAGTTCCTGCGTGCTTGGGAGCGACGAAGGCAATTAGCGGCTGATTGAGTTGTCCTGCCTGCATCTGTGTCTGCTCGCTCCAACCTCCTTCGTGAGGCAGCAAAGCGTATGTGAACTTGTTTGGGCCGAGGTCCATATTTGCCTGATGCTCGTAACTCTTGCAGGAAGGAGTGCGAAGCAAGGTCAGGCGTAAGGTCGTGTTGGTTGGCTTATCCCAGCCATACTTGCAGTCGTTAAGGATGGACACGCCATAGCTATTGGAGGTATTACTCTGGTCAGCCCATTGATGGCCACACACCTCATATTCATCGCTGGAACGGATGCCTCGACTGATTGTTCCAAGAGAGATGTCGTAAGTGGCTTTGTCGTTTTTGAGGGCAGTAGGGAAAGGGAAGTTGACCTTCAGCATGCGTTCGTAGGTTTGCCAGTCAACTTCGTTCACGCACTCCACCCTATCGTTGACGGCATTCATGCGAATGTATTGAATGAAGGTAGAGCCTTCTTGCTGACGCTTTACCTTCAACGACTTACGCAATGGCCCATCTTCCACCAGTTCTATCTCGACATTCTTCGACACAAACGACGAGGGATTGCGACAAATATCTGTATAACTGATTTCCCATGCTGGCCAAGTATCTTCGTGATCGTAGATGAGTTGCTGGCGAATGGCAGAGTTGATGAGAGTGCGACTATTCTTGAGGTCGTACAGATTATTGATATCACCATTACTATTGACTGAAACTCGATAACGACCGTTTGCCATTCTCTTCGAACTGCCGCTGTTTTCGAACGAGAGATCGGAGGTGAGCGTGGACTTCTCCCCTACCCTTGCCTCGTAAACGGCATAGCCAAGCGAGGGAACAGTTGCAGCGAAGATTATGTGCAACTGATGTGTCGCGAAGTCGTAACCTGTGACTTGTGCAAGGACTTCATTGCCGTCAGGATCGAAGACGCGCACTTTATTCTGATAGAGCTTTGAATAGATGGAACCTTCCACAATGTCAGTCCGTTCGTGCGAAAGCGGGTTGTAGACGGCGATAGGCGTGCCTTCCGTCTGAGTGTCCATCATCTGAATGACAGCTCCGGCACTCGTGGAGAGTTCTTGAGCAAAGGCACGATTGGCAAGGTAATACTCGTTGTAGGAATAATCATTTGCCGAAAGAATGCTTGTGCCAGTCAATCCGTCGTGATGCTGCTGCCAAAGTGTTCGCACCCAAGCATCTTGAAGTTGCTGCGAAGGATATTCTCGAGCGCTAAGCCACATGGCGAGCGAAGAGGCTTTCTCTGCAGCATCGGCCAAAAGCTCGTTCTTGCGATTCCAAAGCTTTAGGGCTCCCCAACTCGTATAAGCTCCCACACCATGAGTTTTCATTGGCAGTTCGCTATTCCATACCTTATATTGGCCGTTATCGTGGTCTTCCATATATTGGAAAAACTCATCAGGCGAAGCAAGACGAACCTTGACAGCCCCATCTTCTTTCTGCGTATTATAGCTAAGCCAATAAGGTGTGTTCTCGCCTTCCTTCTCAGGATTATCCTGAAGAGAGCCACCTCTGTCGCCTCGAGGCCCAACATATTTCACAGCAACAGGAATGCCACTTTCAGATATATTGGTGTTTATCTTACTGAGAATGTCTGCATCGTTCGTCAAATCCTTGTTCCAATCTTCGTGAACATCGTATGCTCCAGGCTTATAGACAGCATAGACTTTACTGCCATCCACCCCTTTCCAGACACCGAAATGAGGTAGGGAATTGTATGCTGAAGAACCCCATCCAAGCTTTGCACTATGGAAACCTTTCTGCCCTGCATGACGCATAAGAGAAGGGAGAGCGTAGGAAAAGCCAAAACAATCCGGCAACATAACATCGAAACCTCCTCTTACGCCGAACTCTTTCTTGTAGAAGCGGTTGGCATAAAGCATGCTGTGCAGAATGCTTTCGGCAGAGGACATCATCACATCGCTTGCATCGACAGACATTCCACTGACATGCCATTGCCCGTTCTGGATGTACTGTTTCATCTGTTCGAACTCCGTCGGAAAGTATTCCTTCATCCACATATACTTGATGGCGCCTTCGTAGTTGAGTTGGAAGTCAGGATATTTTTCCATCAACTTCATGTTGTCGAAGAGGGTGTTCTTGACGTATTGCGAAATTGTGGTCTTGACATCCCAGTTCCATTGCGTGTCGAGATGGGTGTTGGAGATAAGGAAGAATGTCTTCTCTTCCTCTGCCTTGCAAACAAATGTCAGGCAAAGGAGGAGAAGGGAGGTTGCTATCTTGCGGATTATCATGTGCTGATTATTTTTCTAAGGCTTTGCGAATGAGGTCAATAGTCTTTTCTGTTGGGAAGAAATTCCAATAGTTGTCGGCTCGATAGGTATCGACTGCAAGACGTCCAAGCAAGTCTGGTTGTTTGCAGAACTGTTCGAGCTGAGCTTTCGAGACTTGGAAATGAGGATAGGCAAAGAGTTTGATTTCATCGTCACTATCTCCAGGAATATGACCTGTGCCAACATAAGACTGGGCAAGACGCATTTCATCCACCTCTTCAGGATCGCCTGCAATGGGATAGACATCGACGACATTCTCGCATTGTACGACTTGTCGGCCTGACTCGTCCAACACAATAAGCTGTCGGCCTGCAGGATATTCGTCAACAGGTCGCTTCATTTCAATCGGAATGATGAAGCAATAGAGTGTGTCACACATCTTCTCTATCCAGACTTGTCGCTGGACAACTTCGCCAAAATAGCGTCCGCAAAAGAGTTTTTCGCTCTTGAGAATGACCTTTGCCGAAGCGACAAATGGCGAGGTACGACGTTTCTCCATATTAACTTTGAAAGATTTCGCTCCAAGCATCTTATGGGAGAAAGTGCGATAGCCAGGTGCGAAGAACTGCAACGAATGCTGTGCGTCGCGAACTCGGAAGGAGAAGAGTCCATTCCTGTCGGTCGTTGTGTGGTTGAAGATACGATGTTCTGAGTCAATCTCTCGAACGGAGACTTTAGCAATACCGCCGTCAGGACCTTGGACGACACCACTTACATTTTGCCGCTGAGCCCAGCCTGTGGAAACGCAGCAAAGCATTATGAGCAAAAGGATTGAATGTCTCATCGGTTTTTGTTTTTAGGTTGTTTTATTGTATTATCCTGTCACATTTTCAAACTACTACAGTTAAGTTGCCAAACTTAACGTGTGACGTTGACGATTTTAACGTTTGACGTTTGCAATCATAACGTTTGACGTTTGGCAACTATCCACGTGTCGTTTTCCTGTTTCCTTATTTAACTATTATCTTCTTGCCGCCGACGATGTTTATTCCTCTCTGCATTCTTTGCAAACGCTGGCCGGAAAGATTGTAGATTGAAACGTTCTTCCCTGCTTCCACAAACGGAGAGACGATGCCTGTAGGGTCGTCTTCTATGCTGAATCCGCAAATCTCTCTGTAATCGCCTCGTTCGTACTGCCAACGAAGAATAGGATATCCGTTGCCAGCAGTCGGGTTGCTCCACCAAGGTTCACCCCAGTTCCGGGCAATATCGCACAATTCCATGTGAGTCAGACCGTCTTCGACTGGCTCACCATTAACCAGCATATTGGCAAAGATATAGGTCGAAGTGAATGAGTCCAACTCGATGGTCGTGCCGAAAGGAAGTGCTGTCGAACCATCCACCGTTGGATTCCAGGCAATTACATTACTGAAGAGACTGCCAGGAGTGCTGGTGCTTTGACCTCCTCCGACAATACCTCCAGCCGTAGGTGAAGAGACAGGAGCAGCTGCATAGCAGTTCTCCATAGTCAAGTTCGTACGGATTCTTCCTACAAGACCGCCAGAATAGTTGGCAGAAGAACCGTTTCCAGTAATGCTCGCGGCACTATAACAGTTCCTGATAATCACAGGAGAATTGCCAAGCGTGCCGCCTATCGCACCAACATAGCCTTTGCTGGTAACCGTTCCTGTCACGTAACAGTTCTCGATAATCACAGGATAAAGGTTGTCCTCGCTGTCCTTGAAAGTACTATGCCCTAGAGTTCCGCCTATAACAGCCGCGCCAGAAGCAGTTCCTTCGACTTTCGCATTTACGAAACCTGTGTTCCTGATTTCACCACACATCGTGCCAAAGAAGCTGGGATAGAACTTCGTTCCATTTGGCGTAAGATTATATATAATGTGTCCTTGCCCATCGAAGTTAATCCTGTAGCGATAGCTGTTCTCGCTACTGTTGAGTTGCTTCCAGTCATAACCCTCCATATCTACGTCAGCACCAAGCACGAAATAAACCATCGTGTCTTTTTTGAGAACATCATGCATGTGGTCGAGCTGTTCAGAACGAAGTATCACATATGGGTTCTCCTGCGTGCCATCGCCAGTCTGATAGGAGTACATCATAGCATGCCCAGCATTATTCAGTCGTGTGACAAGCGCTTTTACATCCCTGTCTTTGAGGTTTCTGTCAGTAAGCACTTGCTGTCCTTCAGCCAAAGCATCCTTGGCATCCTGAGTGGCATAACCGCCGGCTTCTGCTGTAGCGATATTGTCCTGCAAGGTCTGAACCGCAACAACAAGGTCGGCATAAACATCTATGCTGGTCTGAATGCTGTCAATCGTTTTGTTTATTCTCAGCAGTTGATTGTAACGAGTTAGTGCGTCTTCACTTCCTTCAGCAGTCTCTTTGTATGAAGCTATCGTCCTGTTGTAGCCGTCGTAATAGGGTTTATCGCCATTTGCAAAGTCTTCTGCCATAGCATAATAGCTATTGAGAACAGAAGCCAAAGCTGTCGAATCGGCATCCGCAACCTTGCCTCGATAGATAACATTCACGTTGCCAACGACGAAACGCTCTGTGGAAGAAAGCGGTTGCTTAGAACGCATGCCGAAAGTCAACTTGCCACCAACGATAAGGCCATACGCGCTTTGCTCGAACTTGCCGTTGAGGAAGTTGTTGGCGATAGTGGCATTCGCGGTTGGAGCGGTAGTTCCGTCGTCTGCAGGACAAAGGACTGGTGTCGCAACCTTGCCTACATAATATTCCACGCTGTGTTCTGTATCAAAGCCATTCACCTTCAATTCGTACAAACCATCCGAGATGCTGGTGGTGGCAGTCTGTGAGACGTCGAAGGTACCACCGTTCTTAGCGACTCCGAACGGCATGAAAGCTGTACCGTTGCCACTCGTGATATCACAATCTTCGCTAGCAGTAAGGTTCCAACCTTTCCAGCCGCTCTTCATCAGATCGGTATTCTGCAACTTATAGGTCACGTTCGCGCCATTGCCTGTATAGAAGATGGGGGCATCCATCTCACCACTGCTGGGATGCCCATCATTGATGACGGGCCAGCCGTTCTTGTCCCAAGTTATCTTGTCAAGCAGCATAAGACGACCGTTGCAGTTGTTGTTCATGTCGTAGCTATGGTAGAGAAGCCAGGTTTGTCCCTCGTCGTCTGTTATGATCTCGCTATTATGGCCAGGTCCTTTCCAACGACTGTCGCCAGATATAATAGTGGTATAGTTGTCGTTCTTCATGTCTCCGCCCTGCTTGTTGGTGTAGGGACCTTTCAGGGATGTTGCGCGACCGACTACCGTTCGATAGGTGGAGTTCGCACCTTCGCAGCAGGAGCCAACACTACAGAAGAGGTAATAGTACTTCCCACGCTTGTATATCATCGCTCCCTCGAAAGCGCCTCCTGCCAATTTTGTCACGCCAGCATGACGCCTCCAGGAGCCATTAGGCTGAGGGTTGTTGATGGGCGAGAAGTTCTTTACCGCGAGAGCATCGTCGGTAAGCTCTACCAAACAGATGTCGTTGAAACTTCCCCAGATGAGATATTTCTTGTCAAACTCTTCGACATAACATGGGTCGATGCTGTTCTTCACACCTATTTCTGTGCTACGGAAGAGCTTGCCTTTATCGGTAAACTTAGTGGGAGTGTCGCCCACGGCAACGCCTATACCCGTTCGAGAGCCGTTCCCCCATAAGGCAGAGGCATAGTAACAAATATATTTCCCGTCGACATAGTTAACGTCTGCTGCCCAAAGGCTGTAATTGTCCCTCGTTCCATCGGCATGTATGCTGTCGTTCCAAGTGGGACGCGAAATAACGCCTGAGACGTTAGACCACGAAATAAGGTTCTTGCTCGACTTGCATTGACAGCCTGTTGCGTAGGCATAGAAGGTGCCGTCGGGTGCTCTTTGAACTGTCGGATCAGGGAAGTCGGAGCCATAAACTGGGTTGGAATACTTCTTCTGAGCAGTCACTTGAAGAGAGAAGAAGGCAAATAGCAATGCCGCAATCTGTATTTTCTTGTTCATACCTTATTAATGCAAATGTATTATTCTGCTTGCAAAGATACAAATATGTAGGAGAATTACAAAATTTCTTGCGCATTAATTCTAATATCTTAATTCTTTTTTGTATCTTTGCACACAGAAAAAAAGACCAAGAGAAACGGAATGAAACTTATTCTGCTCACCTGCCCTGAGTTCTTCGTCGAGGAGGACAAGATTCTGACTACGCTTTTCGAGGAAGGACTCGACATCCTCCACCTTCGTAAGCCCAATTCAGAGCCTGTCTTTTGCGAGCGTCTATTGAGTCTCATGCCTGAACAATATCGCAAAAAGATTGTCGTTCACGACCACTTTTACCTGCGCGACGAGTTCGGACTGATGGGCATTCACCTCAGCAAACGGCATCCTCAGGCACCAGCCTCCTACAATGGTCCTGTCACTCGAACCTGTTACGACCTGCAAAGCGTCGTGGAGCAAAAGCCGACGTGCGAATATGTACTGCTCCGAAACATCTTCGACAGCATATCGGAGAACGAGAATAAAGCATCGTTCACCCCTGACGAATTGCGCGCCGCGGCACGCCAAGGCATTATCGATCAACGCGTTATAGCCGAAGGCGGTGTGTGTCTCGACAACATCGAACAGGTCAGGGAATGGGGCTTTGGCGGGGTTGCCATCAGAGGCGACTTGTGGAATCACTTCGATGTCCACTCGCAACAAGACTACAAGGAACTCATCGCACATTTCCGAAGGCTGAGAAAAGCAGTAGGATAATTGCGGAAGACAAGACGAAAAACAAGTAAACTCTCTATATAAACAATGGAAGTAACGAAGTCATTCAAGGTGTTTTCGGGCACCAATTCACGCTATCTGGCAGAGAAGATATGCCAACAACTGGGTTGCGGGCTGGGCAATCTCTCAATCACACATTTTTCCGATGGTGAGTTCGAAGTCTGCTTCGAGGAATCCATCCGAGGTGTGGATGTCTTTTTGGTGCAAAGCACATTCCCAAATGCTGACAATCTGATGGAACTTCTCCTAATGATAGATGCCGCCAAACGCGCTTCAGCACGCACCATCAACGCCGTTGTCCCCTACTTCGGCTGGGCTCGTCAAGACAGAAAAAGCAAGCCTCGAGTAAGTATCGCAGCCAAACTCGTGGCAGACATGCTGAGTGTGGCTGGCATCACTCGACTCATCACGATGGATCTTCATGCCGACCAGGAGCAAGGTTTCTTTAATGTGCCTGTCGATCACCTCTTCGCTTCCAGCGTCCTGATGCCCTACATCCAGAGCCTCAACCTGGAGAATCTGGTCATCGCCACTCCCGATGTGGGCGGCTCAAAGCGCGCAAGCACCTACAGCAAATACCTGAACTGTCCCCTCGTTCTCTGCAACAAGACCAGAAAGAAAGCAAACGAAGTGGCAACGATGGACATCATCGGAGATGTCTTCGATGCCGACGTCATCCTCATCGACGATATGGTCGATACCGCAGGAACAATCACAAAGGCTGCCGACCTGATGAAGCAGAACGGAGCTCGCAGCGTTAGAGCCATCGCCAGTCACGGCATCATGAGCGGACCAGCCAACGAACGCATCGAAGCATCCGCAATAGAAGAGATGGTCTTCACAGACAGCATCCCCTACACAGGCAAGTGCAGCAAAGTGAAACAACTGTCCATCGCCCCACTATTGGCACAGACAATACAATGCGTGGAGAACAACGAAAGCATCTCCAAGCAGTACCTCATATAAACGACCTGTGCCACGTTGCAAAACATCACACGTGACGTTCGCGATTTACTAGTGTGACGTTGGCGATTTACTAGTGTGACGTTTGCAATCGTCACACGTGATGTTTCCGCACTCGACATTCCCTCATGAAAAAGTTCCTCTTTTCCCTGCTGCTGTTCGGCATTGCAAGCACCATCAAGAGCCAAGACTCGCTGGCATACTACATACAGCAGTTTCTCACGGAAGACAGCCTCATTCATGAGGAGATGCGTCTCAATCGCGATGGTTTGCTGATGCCCGTCCGAGGTCTCATCCAGACATTCACCCATCGAAACTTCAACAACTTGCCTGGTCCCTATCGCGAGAAAGGGAACCATCGCTGGGGTGACTACGGAGTAGCACTCTCTCCGTTAGCTGCAACCTGGATAATGAAAGCCTGCGGAGTCAAGTCGCGAAGCACTACCAGACGCATGTTGACAGCCAACGGAATGGCCCTCGGCATGACGGTCGGGCTGACACAACTGCTGAAAAGTACTGTAACGGAAGAACGGCCAGACGGTTCCAACAACAACAGTTTCCCTTCCATGCACGCTTCGCTGGCATTTATGGGAGCCACAGTCCTCAGCCGAGAATACGGACATATCAGTCCCTGGATAACCATTGGAGGCTATACGGCTGCGACTGGAACACAAATGCTTCGCATCGGACACAATGCTCATTGGATGAACGACATCTTCATGGGGGCAGGCATCGGAGTAGTAAGCACACATCTTGCCTACTTCCTGACCGATAAAATCATTGGTGAAAAGGGCATCCGTCGCATGTCCCTCAGCTCATCGGAACTCGCACAACTACAAGCATGGAACTATCGTCCATCAGGATTTCGGCTTGTATCCGGCACAGAGACAAATGCCAGATCGCTCGATGTGGCTGACTTCGCCGAATCGGCAAACACGAGTCTTGACTTAACAGACATCAAACTTCGAAGCAGCGCATCCATAACTGCAGGCTTCGAAGCAGAGTGGTTTCTCACCGACAACCTCTTCCTCTCTGCCATCGGACGCTACACAATGTCGCAGGCAAAACTGCAGTTTCCCACAGACGACATTAGTGCTTGGGGCGAACAGATACATATATATCATGGAGATCTCGCTGCAGGATGGGTTTATCCGATAGCGAAAGATATGCGATTTGGCGTGCGAACATTGTGGGGAGTACGTTACAACGAAGGCGTCACATTTCGTCGTGTTGCAGAAGGAATGCAGTTGGGCGACCCACTCCTCCGCATCAAGTCACAACTACGACCTGAAGGCGGTGCCGGAATCGTCATAGACATGTTGCAAAGTCATAACCAGACAGTCGGTTTCTCGATAGACTATCTCCACACTTTCAACACACGTTTTCTAGCAAATCGTTGGGTCATCGCCTCCTCTTGGAAAGCCATGTTTTAAGACATTTTCCAGCCTCCAGACCTCCTCTTTTGTAACAACCAGCTTACAAAAAGCAGCTTCTCCAGCCTTTTTCCTTACATTTTTCTTGTATGATTACAGGAAAAGTGATAACTTTGCCCAAATGCTTTGACTAAAATCATGATTTTATTCTCACGTCTCTTCAATTGGTATTTCACTCGCAGCGCACTTCCCTATTGGTGCATCCTGCTCATCGATTACCTCACAATTATCTTTTGTGGTTATCTTGCCTACTACCTCTTCAACGGAGGAGCCGAGGTTACGAGCCATTTTTGGCCTATTCTTTGGGATCTCTTGATACTGCTCATTCCCTATACAATCGCTTTCCGTGTCTTCCACACCTATAGCGGCATTTTCCGTTACAGCAGCTTCGTAGACCTTGGCAGAGTAGCCCTTGCCATGTTACTCGGCTCTGTAATTGCATACATCGGCTACAAACTTTTGCCCGTCAAAAGCAATATATTCTTGGTTCACTACCCCAGATTAATACTTCTCCTATTGTTTGCCACATCCTTCATGTGTGCTACCCGCGTCATTGTCAAGTCCGTATACGACCTCTTCCGCATTGACAATTACAGTAAACGTATTTTCATATACGGAGCACAAGATGGCGGAGTCAGTCTTGCCAAGAGCATACGCAATGAAACTCCCAACCGTTACACCATCAAAGGTTTCATTAGTTCTGATGCTAGCATGCAAGGAAAATGGCTATTAGGATTGCCTGTATATGGAGAGAAAGAGGATATCGTCGAACTCATGCGCAAGCAAAATGTCAGCACATTGATGGTCAGTCCTCTACAAACTGCACATTTCCGCGAACAGGAAGACCTTGTCAATTCCCTCATCTCTGCAGGCATTAAGATCATGATGCTGCCCTCTTCTGCAAAAGAATGGGACGGAAAGAGCGAACTTCGCTATAGTCAATTGCACGAAGTGGACATCGAAGACCTGCTTCCTCGCGACAAAATAGAAGTAGATATGCTGGCAATCGGCAGACAACTGAACGCAAGCCGCATTCTCATCACTGGTGCTGCAGGTAGCATCGGTAATGAAATAGTAAATCAGGTGGCACGCTTCGAGCCCAGAGAACTGATTCTTATCGACCAAGCAGAAACACCTATGCACGATGTGCGACGTATGATGGCAAGCAACTTCCCCGATCTCTCCTGCCAAACCATCGTTGCAAGCATCACGAACCAAACGTTCATGGAGAACGTATTCCGTCGTTTCCGTCCTGATTATGTATTCCACGCAGCAGCATACAAGCATGTGCCCATGATGGAAGACAACCCTGCGATGGCTGTCCAGAACAACATATACGGCACTCGTGTCATTGCAGACCTAGCTGTCAAGTATGGAACAAAGAAGTTTGTCATGATATCCACAGACAAAGCTGTCAATCCAACAAACGTGATGGGTTGCTCCAAACGCATCTGCGAGATATATTGTCAAGCACTCAACACTTTTGTTGAGGAAAAGAAAAAGGCTGGAGGTGAAGACTCTCCCTGCACGCAGTTTGTCACAACACGCTTCGGCAATGTACTCGGAAGCAACGGCAGTGTCATACCAATCTTCAAGGAACAGATAGCCAAAGGAGGTCCTGTTACAGTCACTCACCCAGATATCATTCGCTATTTTATGCTTATTCCTGAGGCATGTAAACTCGTCCTTGAAGCAGGAACGATGGGCAAAGGCGGTGAAATCTTCGTGTTCGACATGGGCAAACCCGTTCGCATTGCCGACCTCGCACAACGCATGATAACTCTAAGCGGCGCAAAGAACTGTGAAATCAAATACACAGGATTACGCGATGGAGAAAAACTCTATGAGGAAGTTCTCAATGATGCCGAGCATACATTGCCAACCATTCACCCAAAGATAATGGTTGCCAAAGTTCGAGAGTATGATTATGAACAAGCTTGCCAGGATGAAGAACGTTTGCTCGAAGCAAGTTTCACCGGTGATGATATGGCTATCGTAAAGATTATGAAGGAAATAGTTCCCGAGTTCAAGAGCCGCCATTCAAAGTACGAAACCCTTGACTAAACTCACCCTTTCGTCATAATCTTCAGTTGTCCGACTTGCCCACAAGCATTACTACACCACAGACAAGTGCATAGATGGCAATATCCATCAGCACAATGAACGGCATGGGGAAGTGGCATTGCCACAAGGCATAGTTAATACCGCATATCAGTAGGAACAAAGATAGTATGCAGACCAACGCTGCATGCATTGACAAACCTGCATTCATCAGTATGTGATGGATGTGGGTTTTGTCTGGCTCGAAGATCCCATGCCCAGTAAAGCGCCGCTGCAAAGCCACACGAATGACATCAAGGACAGGAATGAGCAACAACGTAATGGAGATAAGCATCTGCTTCTCTCCGCAATCATCTGGTGCAATAGGACGCATCAAGCTCTTTATGCTCATGTAAGCACAGACATAACCTAAGAAGAGACTCCCTGCGTCGCCCATGAATATCTTCATTCCTCCGACATTACCAAAGACATTAAAACACCAGAAAACAATCAACGAACCAACTATTGCAGCATCCAACGAAGCGATGGCAGGATTCTTGCTTAACAATACAGTATAAGCAAAAAGTATCAGGATACATAGTCCTGAAGACAAACCATCAATGCCGTCTATCAAATTAATAGCATTCACAATGGTAAGAATCGCCATTACTGTCAACACATAACCTATCCAAAAAGGAATCTGATGCAGTCCGAAAATGCCATTGAGGTCCGTAACAACAAGATTACATAAAGGCAAAATAAAAGCTGCTATAGTCTGAATAATGAACTTATGAACGGCCTTCATTCCATATCGGTCGTCTATAAAACCTATCAGATAAATAATCAGCCCACCAAAGGTCATGGCAATTGTTGACACACCAAAGACAAACTCCTCGTTGCCTGTCATGACACTTACCCATGATGCCACGAAGAGCCCCACCACAGCTGCCGGCATGAAAATCAATCCGCCAAGTCGAGGAACTGGCTTGCTATGCAACTTTCTCTCATCAGGAAGGTCGAAATATTTGAAGTATCTACATGCCTTTATGATGAGTGGCAAGCCTATAGCCGTAATGAGCATTGCCGAAAAGAATGATGCGGCGAGAGGGTATATGGTGTTACTCATGAACTATGTCTGAACTTAACAAATTCAATACTTCCTGAAGACGAGGACATCCTCGCTGTTCGTCTTCAGGCACATCTTGCTTCCTGTTAATACTTGAACTAAGAAGATTCCGTCTTCTGGCACACCGACAATAGAAAGCACAGACATTGGTTTAATCACATCATGCCCATTCCCTCCATATTCAATTGGGTCAAAGATGCGGATTATATCAGGGCTCGCTTCCAACGATGTACGCATGAAAAATTTATCTCCATTCATACGAAAGCTTGCCATCTGCAACTGGAAGCTGTAGAATATCATATCTTCCTTTGTCGCCTTCACATTATTATCTTTATCTCTCCACTCTGTCAACTGCCACATTCCATCCAAGTCTCCGTTGCAGTCCCATTTGTCGCAGCTCGTCATGAGTAAAACCGCTGCAACAAAGATAAATAATATGTAACTCTTTCTTTTCACGTTCTTTCTTAATTGTATTTGCGTATCCAACCATCAAAAGACACAGTCAACATGGCACTGTTAGCTTTTCCCAACAGACTTCCATGATTATGTCCATATGCTGCAGCAAAGCCCCAGCCCTTCAATTTCTTTGGCTTATAAGTTGCTTCAAGAAGCAGGAAATGTCCTTTTAGAGGGTCCACTACCGGTTTGTCATAAGAACCGAAGTTCTTCTCGTAGGTGTACATAGCTCGCCACGACAACCAAGGACTTGGATTACCTTTAAGGCCTATATGATGTGCATTAAGACGATTGAAGTAATTGTGAAGCATTCCCTCCATGCCAAGATATCCATTGTACATCGGCGAAATGATAAGAGGGTTACCCATGACAAAACCTCCATGCTGCCATGCGCCATAGATATGGTTGTTGTAATAGGCATCGCTGGCACTTATCTGTTGAGGATTCTCTGGTGTAGCATCATGATAGATGGGACCGCTCTGATTCTTCGTACCATTGTGTTCATAGACAATGTTGCTTACATAGCGATTCTCCGGGAGATTAAGCTCGATACCAAGAAGCATGTCCTTCCAAAAGCCATATTGCATGCCAATCTGACTATGGTCTTCAAAGAAGTGATCCATGTATGCTCCCACGCTCCAATTCTTGCCCGTCCAATCAAAACGAACATGCCATGATCCAAGGTGATTACCTGCTGCATTAGAAAAGGCATCATCATTAACGTCACCTCCACTAGGAACAAAGGCTTTAAAGATATTTCCTCCCAGTTTGACGCCATCTTCCAGTCGTTCTCCGGTATAACTTAATTCATTGTATCCTTTACCACCAAATTGGCAGGCCATCTCGAGTCCCCAAGTCAACGTCAATGGGAACTTCTTCACATTGCCAATCTTCATGAGCAGAGCTTTCGAATGGTAGAGACTGTTCTTGGTATAAATATTGGGAGTCCCATCGTTCCAGTTCTGCTGCCATCTGTTGTCTGTATATATACCATATGCAAGATGTGCTTTGATGGCAAACCATTCTTTCGTTCCAGGAACAGCCCAGAATTCTGGCAACTCCAATCTTATTTGGGGCAAAGGACGAGCATTTATGCCAAGTGTCATACCACCTGTAGACAACTCAGCATTCTTTAGTTCTGACGCTCTCTCCTTTTGACCAAGGGAGAGACGCAGCATCTTCCATTGCACATCTAAGTAGAACTGCTGAATGCAAAACTCGCTCTGATTGCCATAACCTGCAGCCATATCCGCGCCATATCCGATGCGCCAAAAGCGAAGCGAATCGGCTTCTGCATCACGTTTGATATAGGCACGACCTAGAACAGTGTGGTTGTCGACGGGACCTAGACCATATCTGTTATTAGTAAACCAGAATGGTGCATTGTCTCCACCTCCACTAGTGCTTCGCAGGCTAAAACCATACTGTATGTCTTCGCCCAGTCGTTCTGTCTGTGCCAAAGCCATGAGAGGCATAAGCATCAGACATAAAATGACGATTATGGTATTGCTAATTCTCATTCTTCGTTATTCGTTTTCAATGCTTTAAGAAGTCTTTTGTTGAAGCGTCTTCTGCCGCTATCATATATCCAGCCCCATTTGTTGAAGTATTTCACTACGCTAATCATGTGCGCGAGCGAAAGTTGCCAATTATGATACGACAGGCGAGAGAACCTGTGATATATACTGACTGAAGGGAAGAACAATGTTTTGTATTTCACATGAAGACGCCTTGTAATATCCACATCCTCCATATACATGAAGAAACGCTCGTCGAAGATGCCTTCACTCTTCAGAGCATTTACTCTAAAGAACATAAAACATCCTGACAGGAACGGCACATTCATCTCTTTGTCATAGCCAGAATGCCTTAATTCGAAACGGTCATTCCGCTTACTTATCAGTTTTGCCGGCAAGAAGAATCTGCTAAAAAGATCCATCGGCGTTGGAAGAAGTTTAGCAAGTCGCTGTACAGAACCATTCAGGAAGAGCACTTTAGGCATTACCTGAGCAATGGTTTCATCCTCTTCCATCAGTCGCCAGAGAGCTGGGATCACTTCTGCACCAAACCATACATCTGGGTTGACCACAAGATGATATTGGCTGCCTTCATCCATTGCCATTCGCAAGGCTACATTATGACCAGAGCCATAACCTTTGTTTACCTCCTTAATATATTCCAGTTGAAAGCCTCTGCCTTCATGTTTCAAGTATTCGTCGTCCCTGCGTTTATACTCTTGAAGTTCGCCTTCCAAGCGAGTGAATGTATCGCTATGGTCTATAATCCAGACCCTTTGGACAGGCGAAATAAGCAGACTTCGCAGAATGCCTTCCAAGTCGAGCAGGTTATTATTATATGTTACTATCGATGCTGTTATCATTCTTCAAACGCGAAATGTCCGGACATGAAAGCGTCCTGCACCTCGGCTTCTTGTCTGTGTTAGAATCAATTATCGTACAAAGGTACGATAATATAACGGATTTAACAAAAATTTTATTGTCCTACAAGCCCAAAATATTCAACTAGGCTGCATTTCTTATCATATATCATCTTTCGTCACCATTCCCAGCATACAAAAAGGCAAGGCTGTTGAAAGATAAGTGATGTCGTAGGCAGATGAAAAGAGTCCAAAGTTTTCGCTGAGATACATGTTGTGGACAAACGTGACAACCACAAATATCACAAGCATCAAGGCGGATTTTCGGCAGTATCGAAATGCGTTCCCTTTGTGATTCATTGCCATAAAGATAGCGAGTGGCACAAAGAGAATGAAATCAGAAAGATTGCCTTGACTGGTCTGCAGTCTCCAAGGATTGTTCTGGAAACAGTAAAATCCCTGCCAATCCCACATTGCAAAAGGAACAAATGTCAACACAAAGACAGCTACCGACAATAAGGCAACACCTATCTGATTTCGCCAATTCATCTTGACGAAATATGGCAACAATAATATTGTAATGGGAATAAGCACAATCACTCTGGTGCTTGCCAACAAACCTACCACAAAAGCGATCCACCATCGATGCTTCTCTATCCAATGCTGGCTCATGTTTCGAGAAATGAGATTGATGATTGCAGCCACCAACAACATGTTTGTGATAAGGTCACTCCTAACTAGAACTTCGTACCAGACTGCCACAGAGGAACATAGCAACACACTGGCAATGAGCATCTTATCTTTCCCTTGTATCTTCCAGCAACTCCATAGAAATAATAATGCAGCAGCAAAAAATGAGAGTCCTACGTTGCCCAAAAGATAGAAGGGAACATGAAGCAATTGCCAAACTGGGAATGGCGAAGCATTTCCACCTAAGTGTGTGCTGGCAGTATAAGGATAGATGCCAGAAAGAAGGTTCTGTATCGGAAAATGCAAAGCAGACCATCGATCGACCTGAATGGAATAGGGATCGATCGCATACTGCAGAACAATCATTCCAACAAAGCCAAGCAAACAAACACAGAAAGCAACCCTTCTGTATATAAATATATAAGGTAACACCAAACGCAACAGGATATAATAAAACACGAGAGCAACAAGAGTAGCACATAAGCTTGCTGATTCAGAAACTCTTGTCGAATACTTCGCCACAAAAATCACATTGATAATGATGAACAAAGCCTCTGCAACAGTCAGCTTGCCTTCAACGAAGTGTCTGTAAATAAAGAGGATAGCCAGGCTTAATACTGAGCAAGCGAAGAAAACTGCAATACTTCTGACATCCGTTATCAAGCCGATAAAAGGCATGTGTGCAATATAAATCTCAAAACTATAGTTTCCTGCCAACCTCACCAAGCCACTCTTGCTTGGACGAAGCATGGTGAACAAAGGAATATAAGCCAATCCCAGAGAAAGTCGGAAAGGACATAGCAAATAATTATACGCGACACTACCCTTTAACTCATGCAATTGCGGAATAGCTTTCAGGCAGAAAAAAGCAGCAGCAATAAACAAAAGCAGAAGTGTCCATCTCCCAATCTCCTTGTCAGAAAGGGCTTCCACCTTGTTTTTACAAATAGAAAGAAGTACGCCTGCAAGGAAACTGAACGACTGCTCCGCCTCAAGATGACCACACGAAGACCGCAAATTCAGGCAAATAAAAGCACAAATGAGAAAGAAAAACAGTCGTAATCTGCCACTCATGAAGCGTGTACCAATCCAATATACGGCATAACACTTCAGGATGAAAAACACGAACCAGAACTTTGGTCCAGAATAAATCAACTCGTCCAAGCACCTATGCATCGCCTTTTCAGCAGGGAATTTGTCCCCTAAAGGGAAGAAAGGAAACAGGAAATTATAGGCGCAAACGAAGAAAACAAAGGGCAGGACAACTCTCAACAACCTCTTTCGCCAGAAGCCGTCAAGCCCATTCCGACGGAAAGACTCCTCCAATCCATAACCACTCAAAACCAGAAAAACTGTCACAAAAGGAGCGCCCCACAAATTAAGCAGCGGAGAAATGTCAAACCTCCACAATATATGGAACACGACAATTGCTATGATAGCAACGCCCTTTAGTGCTTGAGTATTAGTTTTTGAAAGCATCTCCATCGTTATATGCTAGACTTCAAAGTGCAAATTTACAAATTATTTATCAAAATACCACAAACAACAACAGAAAAGTTACAGGAGACCATCTCAACTAGCGTACCAAAAGTCGTTTGCCAACAACTGCAGTGAAGTTCGCCAACGACACGTGTGAAGTTTGCAAATTACACACGTGAAGTTTGCAAACATCACGTGTGAACTTCCCATCCACCCCATCAGTTCCCCTCCCCTTCAAGGGAGGACGGGAGGGATCTGAAAAAGCCCCTCAATCTTTCGACTGAAGGGCTTCCCTGAAAAACGGCGGCTACCTACTCTCCCACGGGTGTGCAGTACCATCGGCGCGGGCGGGCTTAACTTCTCTGTTCGGAATGGGAAGAGGTGGAACCCCGCCACTATAACCACCTGAAATAAGGTTGACATAATCAAGCAAA
>JAGCXU010000191.1 GCA_017961145.1 Bacteroidaceae bacterium
GCGTACTTGGGGAATTGGGTGGCACCCGAAGAACAGAAGCTTGCTTGGCTGGCTCAATACATTCCTTTGCAATATCTCCAAGAGATACGGGCTTGGTGGACAGCGCGCCTGAGCCGTTTCGACTACGCTGGTCCAGTCGGCATCGACATGATGTTGGCCCAGGAAGGCATTTGTCCCTGCATCGAAGTCAATTGGCGTTGGACGATGGGGCTCGTCTCCTGCCTTGTTGCAGAACAAGGTCGCTACGGACGAATGGTGGTGGAGTACATCTACGGACACTACTCGGCCGAAGTCGAGGCGTTCAGCTGATACAAGAAGAACCAAGCACATTAGACTCAAAACAATTACGAACATGAAAAAGAAAGACATCATTTTGCTTTGGACACTGTCATTAGTGCTTTGGTTGGCAATTATGCCGCTGAGAGGTTATCATTTTCAGTGGGGAGTGATTCCTCACAGCATTGCGTTTGCAATCCTGACTTGGTGGGCGTTGAAGAGATATGAACCAAGGGCTGGCTTATGGCGTCCTTTGATTCCAATACTGGCACCTTGGCTGTTTGAGTTAGTGGCACGATGCTTTATAAGCGACAATTTATACTCTCTTCCAATAACAGTTATGCCACTATGGGCAGTCATTTCGACGGCTCTCTTCTATCGTTATCGCAAAATCTGGCTTTTGCTATTATGCGCAGTTCTATGGTTGTTTGGCGTAACAGAAGGCTTTAAGCAATGGTTTGAATGGGTTGGTTTTGGCGACAAACCTACGCTTACGGTCAACCTTGCTGACTACGAAGTGGCAGACAGTACTGGTTCATTCAAGTTATCACAGATTGACTCGGAGTATCTTGTGTTGGATGTTTGGTACAGCCGCTGCGGAGTTTGTCTCAAGGAGATGCCTAAAATAGAGGCTTTACGCAATGAGTACAAGGACAGCAAAAAGGTGGAAGTGATTTCATTGTTCGCCGCACTGATAGAGGGAGAAACCATCAACGACGGTTATCGCATTATGAAGGACTTGGGCTGCAGTGTTCCAGTTTATAGCATTGGCAAAGACAGCCCTATATTAAAGGAATGTGACATAGATTCTTATCCTCGCATTCTGATTCTCGACAAAGACAGGAAAGTGATTTTTAACGGTAGTCTTGAGTTCGCCAAACGAAAACTGAAAAGCATCGGAACATAATAATCTGGTTAGTCTGCTTTGTTGCAAACCCGTCTTACACATTTGACAAATTGTCAGATTTCTACCCGTTTTGCTTACACCTACGTTTTTAGCAAACGCCTCAAAATCACTTAAAATGGTCTCAGGTATGGTTTTGGTCGTTTTTTCGAAATAATGCGCTTAAATCGAACCTATACTGAGAATCAGGATGTTACAAGACGGCCCGAGAAGAAGAAAACGTCAAATTGACAACTGCACCTTACAAAATCGGCCATTTCATCGTGTTTTTGCACACTTTTTTACGTAATTCTTCTGTAAAAGCAACGCAGTTAAATTTCAAACGTGGCGTGTTAAGTTGACCAACTTAACGTGGGGCGTTGGCAAACATGGCGTGCTGCGTTTGCAAATTCGACGTATTTCGTGCCTTTTTTAGCCCTTTTAAGGAGTGTGCAATAATAGCATAAAGAAAGGGAAACAGCATTTTGTGTGGCAATTTGTAAAGTTCATGATTTGTCGACATAAAGCATCATAGTTACCTATATACCCTACCGAAGTATTGCAAATCCGAGAGAACGGACAAAAACTTTGAACTTCGGACTTTGAACTTTGAACTATTTTGCGTATCTTTGCAGCGCATTATATAAATGTTATGAACAGAAGAGAATTCCTGAGGCGCAGTACCGCCCTTGCCGGAGCAGCCTATTTGGGTTCGCCTGCCCTTGCTGAGAAGATTGCCACTTTGGGCAATCCCAATCTCGTCATCGGCATTGTGAGCGACATTCATCTTCAAGGTTCAGATACCGCCGCGACGTTCATCCACACCCTCGAATACTTCCGAAGTCTGGAGGTGGACGGCGTCATCATAGCCGGCGATATGGCCGACAGAGGGCTCCTTCCTGAACTTCAGGTCGTGGCAGACGCTTGGTTCAAGGTCTTTCCGAAGAACAAAGGCTTGAAAGGCAAAAGGACGGAGCAACTCTTCATCTACGGCAACCACGATGTGGAGGCCTACAGTTGGGGCGGCATCATCAGTAGTGTCGGAGCAGAAACGGCTAAAGCGCAAGGCATCGGGCTTCAGCGCGAAAAGGCTTGGAAGCAGTGTTTCAAGGAACCATACCAGCCCATCTGGATGAAGACCATCAAGGGCTATCACTTCATCGGAGCGCATTGGGAGAACCAGAACCACATCTCAGGACTTGCCGACTTCCTTCAAGAGCGCCATTCCGAGCTGACAGCCGACGGGAAGCCATTCTTCTACATTCAACACCCACACCTTAAAGACACCTGCAACTGCGCTTGGGCTTGGGGCAGAGACGACGGCACGGTGACAAAGTTACTCAGCAATTACCCCAATGCCATCGCGTTTTCCGGGCACTCACACTCGCCTCTCGACGACGACAGAAACCTTTGGCAAGGCAGCTTCACAAGCATCGGAACGTCGTCGCTCAAGTACCTCTACCCCATGCCGGCACGTGAAAACACCTATCAAGACGATTGGTCGGCCAAACCGCCCTCGCAAATGCCGAAGATGCAGACATCGGACGGCAGGCAAGGAATGGTGATGCGCGTCTATGATAATGCCATCACGTTCGAGAAGAGAGAGTTTGTCTATGACGAACCCATCGGCGAGGCTTGGTTCATGCCTTGGCCCATCTCCCGAGAAGAGCCACTTTCCTTCGAGAAACGCGCCAAGACGGCTCCCATCCCGCAGTTCCCCTCAGGTGCAAAAGCGACTGCAACCGTCGGCTCCGGCAAAGACAGATATGGCACGGAGCAGAAGCAGGTCACGGTTCATTTCCCGACGATCCTGAAGAAGAATGCCGGCGTGCGTGCCTTCGATTATGAGGTGCAAGTGGAGTACGACTGGCTCGACGTTCGCAACGTTACCACGACTAAGCGCGTCTTCTCGCCTAAGTGCTACCTCGGAGAGAACAAGGAAGAGGGCGAAGTCGTCTGCGTTTTTGGCGAAAGCGAACTGCCCAAGGACTTTGCTTACCGCTTTGCCGTTCGTCCCTGCAACTGCTTCGGAGGCAAAGGCAACGCTATCTATACGGATTGGAAATAACTTATAGAAGTAACATAAACAAGATATCATAATGAACAACGTTGAATCAATCTTTGCAGCAAAGCTGCTCGGCGTAAAAGCCATCAAGTTACAACCCAGCAATCCCTTCACTTGGGCAAGCGGATGGAAGAGTCCTTTCTATTGCGACAACCGCAAGACACTCTCCTTCCCCGACCTGCGAACCTTTGTCAAGGTGGAGCTTACACGACTCGTCATGGAACAATTCCCTGAGGCAGAAGGCGTGGCAGGTGTTGCAACAGGAGCCATTGCTCAAGGTGCTTTGGTGGCCGACGCACTCTCTCTTCCCTTTGCATACGTTCGTAGTAAGCCAAAGGACCACGGCATGGAGAACCTCATCGAAGGCGAACTAAGGCCAGGCATGAAGGTCGTGGTGGTAGAGGACCTTATCAGCACAGGCGGCAGCAGTCTCAAAGCTGTCGAGGCTCTCAGGGCAGCAGGATGCGAAGTGGTGGGAATGGTAGCGTCTTACACTTATGGATTCCCTGTTGCAGAAGAAGCCTTCAAGGCAGCCAATGTCAAACTCCTCACACTCACTAACTACGAAGCCGTCGTGGCTGAAGCCCTCAAGACGGGTTACATCAAAGAGGAAGACGTTGCCACTCTCAACGAATGGCGCAAGGACCCGGCAAACTGGAACAAATAGTAATTAAGAGATGACTGAATACAAAAGCGAAGTAAAGAAGATATACGCTCCTATTGGACGCGTTTATGAACGTTTGGCAGACCTCAACAATCTGGCTGTCATACAACAAGGGCTTGACAATCCCGAAGCGATGGAGCGCATCAAGCAACAAGCTGGCGACAAGGTAACTCCTGAGCAACTGGAGCAAGTTGCAGAGAAGTTGCGTTCGTTGCAGTTCGACACCGACTCTGTTTCAGGACAGACACCTATTGGAACTGCCACTCTGCGCATCATAGAGCGCGAGCCCGACAAGACCATCAAGTTTGCTGCCGAAGGAATGCCTGTTGCTGCAAACATGTGGATTCAACTGCTTCCGCAAGGTGAGAACGAGTGTGCAATGCGTCTTACCGTCAAGGCAGACTTGAACTTTTTCATCCGCCAGATGGTGGGCAAGAAACTCGAGCAAGGCGTGGATGGCCTTGCACAAATGTTAGCAAGTTTACCATATTAATACTCTCACAATGGCAAAGCTTTGGGACAAAGGATATGAGGTGACGGCGGAAATAGAGCGCTTCACCGTAGGCAAGGACCGCGAGATGGACATGTATTTGGCTGAGGCCGACGTACTTGGCTCGATGGCGCACATCACAATGCTCGAGAGCATCGGTCTCCTCGAGAGGGAAGAGCTCGACATCTTGCTTGCTGAATTGCGAACCATCCTCGCCGAGATTCGCGGAGGGAAGTTCCTCATCGAGGAAGGCATCGAGGATGTTCACTCGCAAGTGGAGCTTATGTTGACTCGCCGACTTGGGGATGTGGGCAAGAAGATACACTCAGGTCGCAGCCGCAACGACCAAGTACTTGTGGACTTGAAGTTGTTCATCCGCAAGCAATTGCGGCTTGTGGCTGAAGATGTGCGCAGTCTCTTCGACGAACTACAGAAGCAAAGCGAGCGATACAAAGACATCTTGATGCCTGGCTACACACATCTGCAAGTGGCGATGCCCAGCAGTTTCGGACTTTGGTTAGGTGCTTACGCGGAAAGTCTCGTGGACGACCTCGTCTTCCTACAAGCTGCCTATCGCATCACAAACCGCAATCCGCTTGGATCTGCCGCAGGTTATGGCTCCTCATTCCCCTTGAACAGGACGATGACGACCGAGTTGCTAGGCTTCGATTCGCTCGATTATAATGTCGTCTATGCCCAGATGGGACGCGGCAAGACCGAGAGAGATGTTGCCTTTGCCCTTGCCGGTATAGCAGGCACAGTCAGCAAACTCGCCTTCGATGCCTGCCTCTACAACAGCCAGAACTTCGGTTTCATCAAGCTTCCAAAAGAGTGTACGACTGGATCGAGCATCATGCCTCACAAGAAGAACCCCGATGTCTTTGAGTTGACTCGCGCTAAATGTAACAAGCTTCAGGCTCTGCCTCAACAGGTTACGCTCATTATGAATAACCTGCCAAGCGGCTACTTCCGCGACCTGCAAATCATCAAGGAAGTCTTCCTGCCCGCTTTCGAGGAACTGAGAGATTGCCTGCAAATGGCAACTTACATCATCGCTCGGCTTGAGGTGAACGAGCACATCCTCGATGATACCCGCTATGACCTTATGTTCTCCGTAGAGGAAGTCAACCGTCTGGCAAGCGAGGGGATGCCTTTCCGCGATGCCTACAAGAAGGTTGGACTCGACATCGAGGCCGGCAAGTTTGTTCCCAAGAAGGAAGTTCACCACACTCACGAAGGCAGCATAGGCAACTTATGCACTAAAGAGATTGCTGCCCTCATGCAACAAGTCTGGGATGGTTTTAACTTCGAAAAGGCAGAGGAGGCGGAGAAGAAATTAGGAGGATAAAAACATGGCACAGTTAAATCGCCAACATAACACGCCTAATTTGCCAACTTAACACGCCTAATTTGCCAACTTAACACGCCTAATTTGGAGTTATAACAGCAAGAACATGAAATGAAAAGACTTCTATATTCCATATTACTCATTTTCAACTGTTTGATGCTTGCCAGCTGTAAGGATGGCGAGGTGAATAACAAGTACTGCAACTTGCCTGCGAGGCTGAACATCGAAAATGTCTTGCAAGCCCCTGTACTCTTTACCTGCTGCGAAAGCATGGGCGAGTTCTGCTCCATCACAAGCGACGGACAGCGGTTTATCTTTACTGACGCTTCGAATCACACCTCGGCTATCAACATCGTCGGCTTGATTGGATATAGCGGTTATACACTCGGTTTAAGCGGTTTCATTGTAGGTCGTCTCACCATTCCTGAGATAGGCGAGAGTGACACTCGAGTCGTTTGCTACGACCGAGCCTGCAGTAATTGCTATCAAAACTACAACATCACAAAGCCTCTTCAGTTGCGCGCTGGCGGCTACGCCAAGTGCAACAGTTGCGGCCGTACCTACAATCTAAACGACATTGGCAACATTTCCGACGGCCCCCAAGGTCGTCCCCTCTACCGCTACCGAGTCAGCTATCTCGGACAAACACTTCTCATCTATAACGGATAACATTCATGAAGAAAATCGTCCTACTATCTATCACTCTGTTTTTAATATTTCCTCTGGTAAAGGCAGAGGAACGCGTTTGGTGTCTGATTACTGATAATGGTGAAAGTGTGGCAATGAGCGAAGTACTCTGCCTGGCTGCTGCCGACGATGACTCCACTTTTGCTGTTGTACTGACGAACGGCTCGACCATTGGAGGTGTCCGTCGCGCCCACTTTAACTTAGAGATACCGACAGGCCTGACAAAGCCCAGCATTGTAGTTGCGAAAGACATCCTGCACCTTACGAATGCTCCTGCCGGCAGTACAATCAGCATCTACACAATCGATGGGAAACTCATACAGCATACAAAATCTGACGAAGATATTGATGTCAGCTCACTTCCTGCCCACACATACTATATCATCAAATTAGGACAAACATCCTTCAAGTTCCGCAAGCCATGAAACTAATCTACACCTTTGCATTCCTATTTTTGCTCTGCTCTACGGCTTCTGCACAAAAGAAAACGTTTGCCGTACACTACAATACGATGATTGGCACGAGCACCGACGAGATTCGCTTCTCCCAGAACGGTAACAACGACGAGTGGGCCCCGGGAAGCGTCTATTATCCCAACAAGGACCTCTCGCAGATACAATACATCAGCCGCTATTTCCCTTGCCGCGACTTCACCTTCTCTCTCCCCGACCTAGTGATGAAACCGGGCGAGAAGGCAACCATCGACATCGACTTTGAGCCAGAAGAAACCGTCGTGCGTTATGTCGATAAGTTCATCTACTCATCGAACAGCAACGTTGCCAAGGCCTTACGACGCGGTGGCTCTCAAATCGAGGTAACGGCCGTATCGGCAGGCTTCTGCACGCTCACGGCAACACACAGCGAGGCAGGGCAGCGCACCATCACCGTACTTGTGCAGCCCGACGAGGCTTACGTTGACCGCCTCGTTGACTCTTTGCTCAACCTGATGAACGAGGACGAGAAACTCTCGATGGTGGGTGGCACGAACTGGTATCATACGAAAAGCGTCGACCGCCTCGACATCCCCGGCATGGAGATGTGCGACGGTCCGCAAGGCGTCGGCTCGGACAATGTCTCGACGGCCTATCCGCCTAACCAAGCGCTTGCTGCCACATGGAATCGCCAGATGGCACAGTGCTACGGACGTTCCTTGGCTCGCGACTGCAAGGCTCGTGGCATCAACATCATTCTCGGTCCTGCCGTCAACATCTACCGTTCGCCTCTCTGCGGACGCAACTTCGAGTACATGGGCGAGGACCCCTATCTGGCAGGCCAGACAGCTGCCAACTATATCCTTGGCGCGCAAAGCGAAGGCGTGGCAACCACCGTCAAGCATTTCCTCGGCAACAACTCCGACTACGACCGCGACCATATCAGCAACGACATGGACGAGCGGACGCTTCATGAGATATACCTGCCCGCCTTTAAAGCCGCTGTGCAGGAGGGAAAGACGGCTTGTCTGATGACCAGCTACAACCTCGTGAACGGCATCTATACCACACATAGCCGCGAGTTGCTGACCGACATCTTGCGTAACCGTTGGGGCTACAAAGGCATCGTCATGAGCGACTGGGGCTCCACACACGACGGCCTCGCAGCAGCCCAGGCTGGCCTTGACCTCGAGATGGCAAGTGCAGACAACATGACACCAACAAACCTCAGACAATACATCGCGCAAGGAAACCTCTCGATGGACGACATTGATAATAAGGTGCGACACATCCTCCACGCCATGATAAGCATGGGCTTCCTCGATGGCGACCAGCGGGACAGCACCATTCCGCTCTTCGACCCCAGAAGCGACTCGACAGCTCTAGACGTTGCTAAAGAGGCAATGGTACTGTTGAAGAACGAGAACAGCCTGCTCCCAATTGACACTTCGAAGGTAAAGCGCATCGTCGTGACGGGCAAGAACGCCACGGGATATGTGAGCGGTGGCGGTAGCGGCAACGTCAACCCGTGGCACTATGTCAGCACTTTCGACGGTCTCCGTGCTTTGGGTGACAGCCTTGGCATCGAGGTGGAGTGCAAGGACCGGTACGACCTCTTGCCAGCCATCATGTACACCGATGCTGAGCTCACCGAGCATGGCTTCAAGGCGGAATACTTCAACTCGAGTGACCTAAGTGGCTCACCTGTATTGACACAAACAGAGACGAAGATTAACTACATCTGGAGCGCCAAAGGGCCGGACGTGGAAGGCATCGGCTCGAAGAACTATTCCGTTCGTTGGAGCGGCTACATCAGTGTGCCTGCTACTGCCTCCTATACCTTCACTGCAGGTGGCGACGACGGCTTCCGTCTCATTATCGACGGCACAACTGTGCTCGACGACTGGACCGCTTCGTCCTACCACAGCAAGACGGCTACGAAGAGCCTTACCAGAGGCAAGGTGTACAGCATCATCTTTGAGTACTACCAATTGAGCGGCGATGCGATGGTGGACCTGAGTTGGCAAAAGCGTAACGACACAAAGGACTATCTCGCCGAGTACCTGAAGGACGCCGACCTCGTGGTGGCTTGCATCGGCATGAACTCCAGCATAGAAGGCGAAGGGCACGACCGCAGCTTCAATCTCCCAAGCGAAGACCAAGAAGTGATGAACTCCATTGCGAAGGCAAAACGTCCCACCGTGACCATCGTCAATGGCGGCGGTGCTGTCGAGATGCAGTCGTGGCAACAGAACAGCGACGCCATCCTTTGGGCGTTCTATGGCGGACAGCAAGGCGGCACAGCTGTGGCTGACATCCTCTTCGGACGCACCAATCCAAGCGGCCACTTGCCCATCACCATCGAGCGTGCTTGGAGCGAGAACCCTTGCTATAACACCTACCACGACCCCGATGGCGACAAGCATGTCCGCTATAGCGAAGGCATCTTCATGGGGTATCGAGGCTACGACAAGTTGGGACGGCAAGTGCTCTATCCCTTCGGTCACGGCTTGTCGTACACAACCTTCAGCATCGACAACCTTGAGATTGGCGAGCAACAAGAAGACGGTAGCGTCGAGGTAAGTTGCACGCTGACCAACACGGGCAATCGCGACGGCGCTGGGGTCGTGCAGCTTTATGTCGGACGCCAAGGAGAGTGCCCTGTCGAGCGCCCAATAAAGGAGCTGCGCGACTTTGCCAAAGTCTATCTTCAGGCAGACGAGTCTCAGCAGGTAACGTTCTCCTTGAAGCCATCTGCCTTCAGTTACTACGACGTCAACCAGCACGACTTCGTCTATGATGCCGGAGAATATAACATCATGCTCGGGTTCTCTTCGCGAGACATCCAATGCACAAGTTCCACCACATTAAAGCCATTGCCATGAAGAAGATAATCATCCTCCCGGCCTTGCTGCTGAGCATTCTCTCAGCAAACGCCATCAATACCAATACTGACGGCACTTACCTCATCGCCTCGGCCGAAGACCTTTGCGAGTTCGCGACTTTGGTCAATGCAGGCAATCGCAATGCCAATGCCTTGCTGACGGCAGACATCGACATGACGGGCGCCGACTTCACGCCCATCGGCACCAGTTCGGCGAGCTATTGCGGCACTTTCGACGGCGGGGGCTTTGCCATCGACAACCTCACGCTTACGCTCACCTCGACCGATGGCGTCGGCATCTTCGCCTACATCGACAATGCCACCATACAGAACCTGACGGCTGGCTCCGGCAACAACATCAAGGGCAAAGCCTTCGTCGGAGGTTTCGTAGGCGACAAGGTGGGAAGCGGCACGGCCCGCATCGAACGTTGCGGCCACGAAGGAAAAGTGACAGGCAGTGCCCAGAATGCCGCAGCCTTCGTGGGTTGCGTGCATAGCGGCAGCCTCGTCCTGAGCTATTGTTACAACTCGGGGCGAGTGACGGGCAATCGTGAGTCGGCCATCTTCTGCGGATGGTTCAGCGGAAGCAACTCCACCATCTCCTATTGTTACAACAGCGGCACGCTTTCGAGCGGCGTGGACGGCAGCAACTATCTGTGGCGCTCTTCACCCACGGCAACTAATGTCTATGATACCTCAGGCCGACAGAATACGAACCGCTTCACTGCCACACAGCGAAAGAGCGGCGCCTTAGCATGGATGCTCAACAGCAACTCGCCCGACGGACCATTCCGTCAGAACCTCGACAACGACCTTGCCACCGACGACCATCCCGTCCTCTCACCTGAGCACGGCATCGTCTATGCTTCTGGCACTCTCAAGTGCGACGGCACGTCGACTACCTCTACGGCAGTCTATTCCAATACCGACAATGCGACCTACCTGCCCCACAGCTTTGCCGACGGCCTGTGCAGCGTCTGTCTCTTAGTGGACGAGGAGTACATGTACACCGACCTCGAGGGCTACTTCCAGATAGCCACGCCCGAGGCGCTGCGATGGTTTGCTTATTTCGTCAACACCGTGCCTGGCCATGCTGGCGAGTACTGTCGTATCACGACCGACATCGACATGACGGGTGTCACCTTCCCAGGCATCGGCACCAACGATGTGCCTTTCTACGGAGAGATTGATGGCGGCAGGAACATCATATCAGGACTTAAGATGAACCGCTCTGGAGAAACTGGTGTCGGACTTGTCAACGTCGGAACTGACGGCTTGGAGATTCACGACCTTACCCTCGCCTCGTCGTGTTCCTTCACCGGCTACCGCTACGTCGGAGGCTTTACAGGCAAGGTCTTCGGAGATGATGGCGGTCGCGTCTTCTTCAGCAATCTCGGCTTCGAGGGGACGGTCAACGTGAACGACAACGGCGGAGGCATCGTGGGATGCGTTCCCAACAACAATTTCACGGCCTACTTCACGAATTGCTACACTGTAGGCACCGTTAATGGCTCGTTCGACAACGGCGCTCTTTCTGGCTGGTCCTCGTATGCCCGTATCCGAAACTGCTATGCTTTGGTCAAGGGCAAAGGCTGGGAAAGCGGCCACGATGTATGTCGCGGCTTTACGCCCCACTTCACAAACAGCTATGCCTGCGGAGCCGCACAAACTGGTTCTGGCCTGAGCACATTTACAGAAACTGAGATGAAGAACGGCACGCTCCTGAGCAAGCTATGGCCAGACGCTTACCATCAAGAGATAGACCAAGACAGTCATCCGCTGCTCTCACATTCCATTAGCACCGAAGGTGCCCACGACAATGGGGACATCAATACAAAAGTCACCCTCCTGAAGGAAGGTTGGGAAGGTTCACTCCCCATCTACGACCTCAGCGGCCGCCGCATGCCCGAAGGTCCGATGACTAAAGGACTTTACATCGTTGGCGGCAAAAAGCTTCTGATGAAATAAGGTGAGACTTAAAACGTCACGTGTCACGTTGGCCATCGTCACGTGTGATGTTGGTCAACTTCACGTGTGATGTTTGCAATCATCACGTGTCGTGTTTGAGAACGTCCCAGTTACTTTCTATTCAGAAGGCTAAAAACTCAGTTCTTCTCTTACTTAATCCAGACCTTGAGGTTGGTGCCCCAACCTACTTTGCCGACGACAAACATATCGGGGCTAAGATTCCCTATTGTACTGTAAGTTTTGCGAAACGGAGCATGAGAACCTTTGTGCCGGCATTCTCGAACTGAACGGTAGCTTTGGCATCAATGCCTGTGCCTTCCAAAGCTTGCACTACACCACGACCGAAACGCTCGTGAACAACAGAACATCCAATGGTGAGCCGAGGGACATCTTGCCCCATTCTCGGAGAAGATGTGGGAGACAGTAGACGAGGAACAAACGGCGCTGTCCTTTGAGTTTGAAGCGGCTTCATTCGCTGCTCTATGCGGGGTGAAGAGGAACCAGAACTTAGTTGAGATGCTTTGAAGAACTGCTGTGGAATCTCCCTTATGAACCTGCTTGGGCGAGAGAACTCCATCTTACCATTGCGGAAACGTGACTTGGCAAAAGTGAGGACAACTTGACACTCAGCTCTGGTCAAGGCTACATAGAAGAGGCGACGTTCTTCCTCGAGAGATCTCGGCTCCTCTGCCGATAGTTCGCTTGGGAAGAGTCCTTCCTCCAAACCAGCAATGAAGACGACTGGAAACTCCAGACCTTTAGCAGAATGTATGGTCATCATGTTCACGCAGTCGGCATCTTTCTCCATCTTGTTGCGGTCCATATCAGTGGCGAGGCTTGCCATTTGCAGGTAATCACTAATGGATGTCCCAAGTCCTTGCTCCTGACCATCTTGCACAAAAGCCGCGATTCCATCGAGCATTTCCTGCATATTTTCCTGTTTCGAAACATCTTCAGGTTCGTGTCCGCTAAACACATAATCTCGCAATCCGCTCTCCTTTATAATCCGTAAAGCGAGAGTGTAAGCATCCTCTTTCTGGGAACTCTGATGGAAGCCATCTATCATCTCACAGAAGTTCTTCAGACGGGTTTGAGTACCTGCTTTGAGGTCGGAACATGTTCCACCCCTCAGCACATCCCACACAGGTTTATCTGCATTTCTTGCTGCTAAAAAGAGCTTGCCGACAGTTGTATCGCCAATGCCTCGAGCAGGTTTGTTGATGATGCGCCGCAACGACTCCTCGTCGTAGGGGTTGACTGCGAGACGCAGATAGCATAGCATGTCCTTGATTTCCTCGCGCTGATAGAACGAAGTGCCAGCATAAATGTGATAGGGCACACGGCCATAGAGGAAGCTATCCTCTATCTTACGACTCTGCGCGTTAGTACGGTAGAGCACAGCTATGCCCTTGTACGGGATACCTGCACGATGGGCTCGCTGCACTTCCCTGAGGATGATGTTGGCCTCGTCGGTGTCGCTGTAGGCTGGGAAGAGTGCGATGGGGTTGCCCACTTCCTTCTCGCTGAAAACCTGCTTCGTTATCTGCTCACGATTGTTACGGATGAGGCTTCCTGCAGCATTCACAATAGTCTGCGTAGAGCGATAGTTACGTTCGAGCTTGAAGAGACGCGTCCCTGTATAGGCTTCTTGAAAATGCAGAATGTTGTCGATGTTGGCACCTCGAAAACTGTAGATGCTCTGTGCATCGTCTCCCACTACACAGACACGCTGCCGCTGGTTGGTCAGGAGCCAGACAATCTGATGCTGAGCGAAATTAGTATCTTGATACTCATCGACAAGGACGAAGTGGAAACGCTCCTGCCAATGTGCCGCCACCTCGGGATTATGCTTGAAGAGAAGCCAAGTGTTCAGAAGCAAGTCGTCGAAGTCCATTGCGTTAGCCTGCTTCAGGCGCTCCTGATAGCGGTTGTAAACCTCAGGCATTAGGGTACGGTGATAGTAGGAATCGTTCTCGCGGAACTCACGGACAGTATTATAGCCAGAGGGCAGAATAAGTCTGTTCTTGGCAGCAGAGATACGATTCTGCACAGCACCAGGCTTATAGACCTTATCGTCAAGGTTCATCTCTTTGAGAATGAGCTTGATAAGACTCAGACTGTCGGCAGTGTCGTAAATGGTATAGTTGGCGTCGAAGCCTAGCCTGTTCCCCTCGATGCGAAGTATCTTGGCAAAGATACTATGGAAGGTACCCATCCAAAGCAATCCAGCTTTCTCGGAAGAGACAAGCGTCGCAATACGGTCGCGCATCTCCCGGGCAGCTTTATTGGTAAAGGTCAACGCAAGGATGTTCCACGGTTGCATCCCCTGCTCCAAAAGATATGCTATTTTATAGGTTAGGACACGTGTCTTGCCGCTACCCGCTCCCGCAATGACGAGAGAAGGAGCATCTATGCAAAGCACCGCTTCGCGCTGACTAGAATTGAGGTCTTCGAGGTTCATCCTATCATATAATTAATGCACTGCCAACAAAAGGAAAGCACCATGGCGAAAGGTATAGCAAGCGGATGATTCCGAATTCCATGAGTAAGCATCTGGGGCCATGGCTCGCGTTTGTTGTGACCATAGCAAAGGCAGAATATGATGAACGAAAACCAACCGAGGAAAAGCAATCCGTCGAGCAAAGGACTGCCAGCATAACCACCTGTGATACTAAGCAAAGGACTATCGGGTGCAATTGCAGCAAACAGGATGGTAAGGAACATGACAGCATAGATGACAAGATAGCGCAAGAAGCGCGGATCGCTAAAAGCTCGTCCAAGCGGAAGGATTCCACTCTCCTTTATTACACCTTGCATCATCAGACAACAGAGCGCGAACATCACTAATCGGCTGTGAAGGCAGTCGCTCACATGACGGAAGAGCCAACGAAGACCTTCGTCGTCGAGGATACTTTTGCAGGGAACCCCCAATGCCGACAAGGCCCACGAAAGGAACGGCAGCAAAACGGCCAGCACCAACAGGATGACAAAGTTACGCTCGTTATTGTTCATCAGCAACTAGGTTTTCAGGATCGATGATGTGCAACTGAATGGCTCTAACCACAAGTCGGACAGCATTCACGCCACTTCTTTCTCTTTCAGGGAAGAGTCGGTTGGTAAGATCCACCTGACGCTTCTCAAGGCTTTTCGTACTGAAGGGCATCTGTCGAAGTCCAGCAATCATATCCTTCGTGTAACCGAGAGCTAAATGACGCAGGAAACGCTCGTCGTACTCGTCAATCTCATACTCCACAAAAGCATCGACAGAAGCTTGTTCCTTACAAACAACCTTGCGGAAACGTGCCATCACTTTCTCGAGGAAAGGCTCGTTGAATACAAGATGACGGCCATGCATCACTTGTACTATATCATCTCTCTGCAGGAGGTTGCCAGTCTTGAGGATGATGCCGTCTGCTCCCGCAGTGAGCACCTCCACCCAAAGGCGTTCGTTAAGGATTTCACCAGTGAAAACAAGAATCTTCATAGACGCATAGCGTGTCCTAAGTTGTCGGCAGATATCAACGCCAACGGTTGTACTACCACCCAATCCAAGGTCGAGCAGAACGAGGTCGGGCTGACCTTCTCGCATCAGTTTCCAAAAGTCGGCCTCGCCTGTTGCAGTGCCAATAATCTCTGCCTCAGGCACTTCGGTTTGCAGGATTTGCTGGGTACCCTTGAGTTCCAGTTTGTCGTCCTCGACGATGATTACTTTAAATTTATCCATATCGTGTAAGTTTATGAGTTCGTAGGTTTATGAGTCGACAGGAGTGAGAAAGATATCTTGTAACCCGCCTCTGTATTCTCTGCAACGAGTCGAAGTCCTGGGTGGCCACAAGCAGTATCATGCTCACGAACTATCTGACGCATAACAAGATACTCCAATCGTTGAGTTTGGGGTGAGAAGAGGTCAGAGAGTTGCTCATGCGTGAGTGGTTGCCCTGAAACGTGACATACAATATAAGTCATGCTGTCATGCTCCTCAATGTAGAGTGAAGCATCCTCAGGCACTACTGCAAACATCTGATCAAAAAGCATATGAAGAAGAGTCTCATTTCCCTTTACATAGATTTCTGTCGGATGAGTTTCAATTCCATATATCTTAGATGCATACGCAAAAAGGTCTCGTATAGCAAGAGACTGTAAACGTAGAAGTCCTTGATCGGTCTGGCGTTGAGCTTGTTCGTAAAGAAGCATATAGATGTGACGGTAATAAGTCACAAGATCGAGGAGAGTGTGCTGTGTCTCTGCATCAACACCTTTTTGCTGCATATCATCAGTCATTTGCTTGATGCGAGAGGGAAAATACATTGTCTCGTGCTTGATGGTACTCAGTGAGTTGTCGAGTATCTGATTCATTACATACAAGCGGTCGTGTTCAAAGCGTTGCTTTTGTGATTTTTCCTTAAAATCCTCGATGAATTCGTTATTTTCCTGCAACTTTGCCAAAGCAGAAGTGAACTTCTCTTGAAGCTCACATACAGGCTGACGAAGTTGTGGCTGATCAAGATTGAGAGAAATATCTTTCAACTCATCAACCAAAGTATCTGCATTCTTAGGGAAAGAGTGAAGAACAGAGGAAAGTCGTTGATAAAGATCCTTAAGTGAAGCACGATGACGAAGACGATGACGCAGGACAACCATATAGAACAGAGCGAGAGAAGCGATGAGTAATAAGACTATCAGAACGTAAAGAACTCGCGAGTCTTCATTCATTTTCTCAAGTCGCTGACAATCGGATGCAAGCGAAAGGTCTGTACTGAAAAGGCGATGCAAACGAACACACTCGGCATTACTCTGACGATATGTTTCCCAGTCTCCAAGAGCCTGAGCTGCAATGGCTTGCTCGTTATAAAGCGACACGAGCAATGATGTATCGATTGGTTCTTCAACTATACTAAGAGCACTATCAGCATAATACCATGCATCAACAAATCGGCCCTGCAAATTCGCATTATAAGTGGAATCAAAAAGCTCATAACAACGCTGTGGCATTGGATGAGCAAATGAGGTAAATATAAAAACGAACAGCAAAGATAATACCCTTGGCAGACGGAACCAGAAACGACTCCCCTGTCCTTCTTGGCTCTCAACGCCAAAGTCGCAGACATTGAAAAGCGATGAAAGTTTCTTATAACTGTTGATGATACCTTTGCAATTCATGATGCCGAAGCCAAAGCCTTTGCTTGCGTTCTTCGTACCAATACGACTGGGGTCATACACTTTGCTGGCATTAAGAATTTGTACATCTTCCTGCGAAAGACCAACTCCTGTGTCGCAGACGCTGATTTCCACAAAATCATCGATAGAATCGGCCAAAATCGTCACCTTTCCACCTACAGGTGTGAACTTTCGAGCATTATCGACAAGAGTGTTGACCATAAAGAGTGTCAGGGCTTTGTCACCTTTGACCAGAAAGTCTATCTCAGGCACTTCAAGCAAGAGTTGCTGCTGAGCAAAGGCGTGCTGCTGCATTGAGATAACTCCAAAGATATCTTTGAGTGGGAAACGAGACACTTGAAGACCGAGCTTTCCCTGTTGCATCTGAATCCACGAAGTGAGTCGATCATTGATAGTCATCATGCCAGTGCATAATTCTTGCACATATGAAAGATGTTCCGAGGCATTTTTGCCCATTTCATCGAGCTTTCTAACCTCGGCAATGACTCTGTCCAAATATGGGATAATGGCATAAACGACAGACAACTTTGTGCGTTGAAGGATATGTCGCTTTTGCTCATTAAGGATGCGTTGCTGCACGACTTCACACTCTTCCCTGCTCTCTTCTAAGCAATCTTCGCTCTCTTGCAAAAGCTTTTGAAGCTGGTGTTTTGCTTGCTTGAAGTCGTCGCTGGAACCAATCTCACGCACTTGTCTCTCTGAAGAAAGCGAACGACGTTTGAGCTGCCTATAGTATAATATGGAAAGAGCAGCTACCAAAACAACGAGCAACAGCAAGAAGAAGAACTGAACTTGCTCGCTATGAACTTCTTGCTTCAGCAGGGCCTTTCGACTGTCTAACTCTTTATTTTGGCGAGATTCATCAAGCAAGTCGAGATAGATATTACGATGATTGTCGGCACTCAACTTGTCACCAAGGGCGCTATAGGTAAGGCTGAGATTCTCATGAATACCTGCTAACCACGGAGTTACCTGGTAAGGCGACCGTCTATAATCAGAAGCGAGATGAAGAGCTTTGCGGAAACTCTTAAGGGCATCATCATAATGTTCTGCAGTAAAATAAACCTCACCCAATGTCCTCATTGCACAAGCTGTCTGGAAAAGGTCGCGATACTGCTGGAAAAGGGCAATGGAGTGATGAGACAGAGCTGCTGCAAACTGATATCGAAGAGAAAGTTTACTATCCTTTTGCCATTGTATATGCTCTCCAAAGAGATAGCTGTAGGCATCTATGCGCTGTTGCTTAAGCCAGTTTGCACGAATCGAGTCGGCAACCATAGCAGAAAGCGACTGCAAGGCATTTGCTTCAAAATATGTGAAATGATTGGCTTTGGCAAGTGTGTAGACGCGGAAAAGATGATTGAACTCCGTGATAGTCACTTCCTCAGGGGTGCCATCAACCAGTCCTCCGCTACCTAACATATAGTGATAATAAAGCCATTGTGTCGTATCGGTCTCAAGGTTCACATACTGAGCGGCTTCCTGAATCTCACTTCGAGCTGCGCTATCCTGACCAAGATAATAATAATAGGTAGAAGCTACGATGTGGAGTTCGGTCAAAGCATAATGGAGGCGATGCTTCTGACGCTCAGTAAGATTGCTCTCTTCGGAAAGGATACGACTGAGACGTCTTTGGGCACGAAGGCGAGCATCGAAGAAGGACTTGCCTCTACCGATACGTTGCATCACCTTCATCGTAAGTACATCTGCACAAAGTAGTTCAAGCTGATTGCGACTGAATCCGTAAACATGTTGCAAGAGATGAAGCGTCTGGTCATAACGCATCTGTTGGTAAGCGACATACGCCATGTTGTTAAGAGCCTCAGCCTTGCCGTCAGGATTCCCTGAAGAACAGGAGTAAGCTTTCTTCGCAGCCTGTAAGGATGCTGAAATATCCGTGTATCGCAGACGATAAGCCAAGTCGTTGTTCTCCGAAACGACCTTTGCATTCCTTTCACCGACAGAGGAACAAGCGATGAAAAGGGCGATAATGGGGAGAAGGGCGGCTTTGGCTTTCATCAGATTTATCTTGAGTGCGTGGTTTCTTTTACCTTAAATGAGGTCGAATGACTTCTTTGGAATCCAACCTTGTTTACCGTCGGCAATAGTCACTTCGCACCATTCCTTGAGACTGCTGTCAAGGATTTCAACCTTACTTCCCTCGTGAAGGACGAAGAGGTCGTTACCGTTGTCGGCTGGCGTACTCTTGACTGTAACGGCTGGAGCAGTAATGATTCCACTTGTATGGACCTGCTTAAACTTCCTTTGTTGCAGGGCACAAATGTTGGCGAGTATGGAGATGAGCAAGAGTAAAATTGCCGATGAAAAGGCACATTTTCGCACAAAAATGCTGTCGGAAACATAGAAGACAAGCAAGAGAGCTAGCATGAGGACAAAGGAAAGCAAGCCGATAATGGTCCAAGCACGCAGGCTAAACCAATTCGTCATGCTACGGAAGTAAGTGAACAAGATGAATTCATGCTGCGGAATTATCTTGTCGATGGTCTTCGTGCGAGCCAGTTCAAGGTTGAAGAGCACGTCTTTGTTGCTCGGATCGAGTTTTAAAGCGCGCTCGAACCAGAGAACACTATGAGCAATATCGTCGAGACGATAGTAGGCACAGCCAAGGTTGTAGAAAATCTCCGCATTCGGACTCTGTTCAGCCAACTTGCCATAAAGTTTGACGGCTTTCTCATAATCGCCTTGGACATAAGCCGTATCGGCCAAAGTCTTCGTTTCGGCAGAACTGGCGGCAAACGTCGAAAGAGAGGAAAGTGCCAGAAAAAGAACAAAAATATACGGTTTCATCGTGTTTTTCTTATTATTTATGTGACTTGAGCGAGGCATTCATCCGAGTAATTACATCTGATGCCTGCTGGTAAATCTTCTCTTTAGCAAGGTTAGCATCGGCAGTCGGAGCATATCTAGCAAACTCGCAATCGCTCAGAACTGCAATGAATGAATCGACAACTTCCTGTTCCACGCCTTTGGATGTGAGCTTCGATATGACATTCTCCTTGTTGAGTTCATTTGTTGGGAGGGATAACTTATCGCCTGCATAACCGAGCAAAGCACGCATCACCTCGTCGTAGAAAGCGGCATCATCCTTAGTGTGTAAAAGTTTCGAAGCCTTTTTCAGACGACGAGACGCCACTTTGCCTGCCTTCTTTCCCTTCACGCTCCAAGAGTTCGGATTGAGCTTTTGTTGATGTCTCAACCAAAGGAAAGCAGCAATGAAAGCGGCAAAGAGTATCAGATAAGTGAGCCAATATGAGGAAGTTCCGAAGAAATCATCCTCGTCTTCGCTGGTGTACTCGCCCAACTTGATGAAGCGAATGTCGTTGCTTAGCACGTTAAGATCCTCTTGTTCGCGGGAATAAGCGACGGGTTGCCCTTTTGCTTTTGCAACTGCAAGGTGGAAAGAGTCGGTTTTGACTGTGTTATAACGCTCCTGTTCGGGGTCGAAATAGCAGAATTCAACCGGTGGAATCGAGAATTTTCCGCCGTGACGAGGAACGACGACATAGTCGTAAGTGATGTTTCCCTTTGCCCCCGTTGCTGTATTTGTCGTTTTATTGTTCTCTTTGGGGTCATAGACTTCGAAATCTTGAGGGAATCGAATCGTCGGAGCTTTCATGAGTTTCATGTTACCCTGACCTGATACGACGAGTCGAAGAGTTGCAGCATCGTTGGCATTCACCTGATCGGGAGTCAGAGTGGCAGACACCGAGAATTTACCGACAGCTCCCGAGAAGTTGTCGGGTTTTGGCGTTGGGAGGGGCATTACATCAATCTCGACGGCTGGCGCAACGATTTGTTTACGAACCATTTGCGAGAGACTTCCGCCACCGAAGAAGATGTCGAAGGGGTCCATCGAGTGGTTCTGCACCTCGACTTGCGTGTCGAAAGTGATGCTGGGAATCTTTATCTTGCCCGTCTTCTGCGGGAATACGACATATTGCTTCCAGACGGCTGTGCCGTAGTTTCTGCCGTTGACGCGTTCGTACTTGAGCGACATTTGTGCTGAACGCTCAAGTTCTTGAACGTGACAACCGTCTATCTGAGGCATATCGCCTGAGATTTGTTGGATGTTCACCAGCGTGTAGAGCTTGTAAGTCAACATCACAGCCTCTTGTTCATAAATCTTCTTACGGTTGGCCGTAACGCTCATGTAGAGGTCGCTGCCGCTTATCTGACCGGAGCTGGAAGTGCTCTGTTGCTGACGTTGCTGGCGAGGATTGCCACCTTGTTGTTGGTTCTGAGGTTGTTGGCTCTGTTGCTGACTGGCTGGCAGCACTTCGATGTTGGCTGTTCCGCTCTTGACCGCTTTTCCATCGACCTTGATTGTGGCTGCGGGCACCTTGAGAGTTCCCTCGGAAGTAGGTACGACGGTATAGGTGAAGGTTACCGTACTGCTCTGAGTTGTGCGGCCGTTCACGATCGAGATGTTGCTCGAACGACTGGTGCTGGGACCGTAAAGGACGTTGAAGCCCTCGAAGCTTCCGACCTGGAAGTCTTCGATGTCTTGCGTGTTGGCCACATAACTGATGCGGATTCTCTGCCCCACTTCGGCTTGAGAGGGAGCCTGAACCTTGAGCGTAACTTGCGAAAAGACAGGACTTAACGCAAGAATTAGGAATGTGAATATCGTGTAAAGTCTTTTCATCTTATGGTATCTCTTTCAACGTATAGTGTTATGATGGCAAACGTATAGTGCGACGATGGCAAACGTATAGTGTTACGATTGCGATCATCACGTTTGACGTTTGGCAACGACACTGGGGTTGTTTTTTCTCATCCTATTTTACCATTGTTTCTGCAACTGTTTTTGCTGACGTTTTTGCTGTGCTTTCTGAATCTTTTCCTGCGTAGCTTTCTCGTCCTGCATAGCGGCATTCAGCATCTGTTCGGCATTCTCGCGACTCATCTGGTCTTGCTGAGGTTGCGGTTGTTGCTGCTCGTCTTTATTGTCTTGTTGCTTTTGTTGCTCTTGTTGTTTCTCCTGTTTCTCGTCTTGACCTTTGTCGTCTTTCTGCTGATTCTGATTGTCCTGACCACCTTGATTCTTCTTAAGTTGGAAGAGACTCAAGGCGTAGTTGTATCGCGTCTCATCGTTAGTTGGGTCGTTTCGCAGGGAGTTCCGATAACAGGCGACTGCCTTGTCGAACTGCTTGGCAGCCTGCAAGACGACACCCATATTGTGATAGATCTGAGCCAGACGCGTCTTGTCCTTCTCCAATCGAGCCGCTGTCTCGTACTCCTTCATGGCATCTTCGGCCTTGTTCTGATAGAGAAGCGCATTTCCGAGGTTGAAGTGTGAGATGGGATTCGTGTTATCCTTCTCGATAGCCTTCTGATACTCGACCTGAGCCTTGTCGTAAACGCTGTCACGCATCAAGCGATTGCCTCTTCGAATAAAGTCTCTATCGGTTTGAGCCATTGCTGATAGGCTGAAAATCAGCAGGATAAGTGTTGCTACAGGACGTCCTCGACGGAAAAGGTTGCTGAGCCAAGTCGATTTGCTTTCCCTTTCGAGGAGGAAAACGTCGAGAAGCAGAAGAACAATTCCGATAAGGATGAAGCCCTGGAACTGCTCGTCGTATTCGCTATAAATCTGGCTCTCCATCTTGGCTTTGGCGAGTCTGTCAACCTGCTCCGACAGCTTCTTCTGAGCCGAACTGCTATTGTCGACATATATGTAGGAACCATTTCCTGCCGAAGCTATCTCGCGACACATCTCCTCGCTCAACTTCGAAATGACTGTATTGCCCTCATCATCAATGATATACTGGCCAGTTCCAGGGATGGGAATGGGTGCTCCACCAGGATTGCCGATACCCAAAACATAGACGCGAACACCTTTTGCTGCAGCTTGTTTCGCAGCCTCAACACCCCTAGCCTCGTTGTCTTCGCCATCCGTTATCACGAAGATGGCTCTGGACACATCTTCCTGCTGAGTGAAGCTACGCATCGACAGGTTGATGGCTTCCGCAACATCCGTGCCCTGAACACTCATCATCGAAGGTGAGATGGTCTCGAGGAACATCTTGGCACTCACGTAATCGCTTGTGATAGGCAATTGCACGAAGGCTTGGCCGGCAAAGACAATCAGGCCGATCTTGTCGTCCTTCATGCCGTCCACCATGTTGCTGACCATCATCTTCGCCTTTTCCAATCGGTTGGGCTTCACGTCTTCGGCAAGCATGGAGTTGCTGACGTCGAGCGCGATAATTGCCTCAATTCCCATGCGTTCGCGGGTATCAAGGCGAGTGCCGAACTGCGGACGAGCCAAAGCGACGATGAAAGAAGCCAAGGCAAGCATCGTGATCCAGAACTTCACTTCAGGTCTCCAACGCGATACACCGAGAAAGAGTTGCTTGGTCAACTCAGGGTCGCCAAAGCGTTTCACCTGCCTTTTCTTCTTGTATATAATATAATAATGTATAGCCGCTAGTGCCACGAGCACTAACAACAAGTATAAATATTGTGGACTTGCAAAGCGAAACATCGTGTATATCTGCGATTTAACGATTTACTATTTATGGGATTCTCTTCAATATGGTATTTCTCAACAGGATTTCCAACAAGAGGCAAAGGACGCTGATGAGCAGGAACATTCCGTATGCTTCGTAGCGTTTGGAATACTGTTTCACGTTCATCTTGGTCTTCTCCAACTTGTCGATTTCCTGATAGACTTCGTGCAACTTCTGGTTGTTCGTAGCGCGATAGAACTCGCCATCAGTCTTGCGGGCAATCGTGGCAAGCGTCTTCGTGTCTATTTCAACTGGAATGTTTTGGTATTCTATGCGGCCGCCGACTGGAAAGGGATAGGGAGCCATGCCGTTTGTGCCTACACCAATCGTATAGACGCGTATGCCGAAACTCTTCGCGATGTCGGCTGCCGTGTTGGGACTTATTTGTCCGCAGTTGTTGGAGCCGTCCGTGAGCAGGATGATGACCTTGCTCTTCGCCTTGCTGTCCTTGAGTCGCGACAAAGCATTCGCCAGTCCCATGCCTATCGCAGTACCGTCTTCGATGAGTCCACGCTGTGCCATATCGACCTTCGTGCTGTTGAGCATGTTCAAGAGAACCGCGTGATCAACGGTCATGGGACATTGCGTGTAAGCCTCTCCAGCAAAGAGCGTGAGACCGATATTATCGTCTGGACGGCCACTGATGAACTCGAGGGCAACATTCTTCGCTGCCTCTATGCGGTTGGGCTTCAGGTCTTCTGCGAGCATACTGGTGCTGACGTCCATGCAGAGCATGATGTCTATGCCCTCGGTATGCCTGCTGCTCCAACTGTTCGAGGTCTGCGGTCTTGCCAAAGCAATAACGGCAAATGTGTAGCAAGCAAGTCTCAAAAGAAGCGGCAAATGCAGTAATCTTTGCCTAAGACTCTTGGGAGCCTTGAACATAGCCTCTGTGCTGCTGACTCGGATGGAAGGCGTCGAAGCCTTGTGCCTAAACCAATACCATACAAGATAAGGTATCGCGAGGAGCAACAGAAGCAGATATAGTGGGTTTTCAAATGTCATATCTCAGTCTTTTACATTAGCAAGTCTGCCGAACGCCAAACTATCCAAGCCAGCAAAGCAACAGAGAGAATGCCCAGCACAACCATTGCCACGCGCATCATCTTCACTTGCGTGAGGCGCTTCTGGTCAGTCTCTTTGATGATTTCAGGCTCTGGTTTCGCATTCGGATCGACTTCTATCTTTGTCTGGTTAACGTATTCAACGGCCGCAACAAGGTTAGCATCGTTCTCGTTTATGAGTGTGCTCCACTTCGCAAACTTGACGAGGTCGGCCGTTCTAAATATCTCTCGCAACTCGTCGAGGGCTTCCTGATTGTTCTCCGAAACAAGTCGGTCGATGATTTCCGACGAGGTCATCTCCATCGCATTAAAGCCGTAGCGGTCGCGAATGTAGTTTCTGAGCGTATCGGTAAGCAGGGTGTAATACTCCTTGCTATCTTCCTCGGCCCACTTCCTCTCGCTCTTGATGCGCTCTATCTCCGTCATAGCCACCTGATGAGGAGGCAGCTTCTTCTTCCTTCTGATGAAGCGAACGATGGGTTTTCCATGCTTAACATGATACCAAAGCACAGCGATGCAGGCTAACATCAGCAACAGCAGGAGGAAACCCAACACGACCATTCGCCACTCTTCCCACATGAAGGGCAGCTCCATGATGTCGTTCGGCGGGAAGAACTGGTCGAGATGTAGGGTATCGACGTCAACCGTATAGACCTTCAGAGCGAGGCTCTTCGACTCGTAACGGCTGGTATCGACCATTACTTGCATTGGCGGCAGGTAATAGAAAGCACTGTCCCAAGCCGTTATCGTATAGGCTTGGCTGACGGTCAGACGTTTGCCATCGTTCAGGACAGCAGTATCTGGACTGCCCACCTCCACGACTTCTACGTCTGGAATCAGTTCTTGCCCCTTCTTGATGTCAGGCATCGTGAGCTTATGCTTCGCGTCGAAAGTGACAGAAAGCGTGAGGTTCGTCTGCTGACCGATGTAGAGCTGGAGCGAATCAAGCTTCACATCAACCTGTACTTGAGCCAAAGCTCTAATAAACAATATACTATATACTATAAAAAATAACTGCCTTTTCACGCTTATATCATTATTTACGATTAGCAAAGAGCGCCATTAACACACTCACATAATCCTGGTCTGTTCGAACGCTGACGGCATCGACTTGGCTCCGACTGAAAGTATCCTTGAGCCGCTCGCTCTGCTGTTTCCACCATCTTGCCTGCGCATTCCTAACCGCGCTACTGCTTGTATCGATGACTCGCTCTTGCCCCGTCTCGGCATCATGCACTTTGAGCAGGCCGATGTTGGGCAGTTCTGCGACGCGTTTATCATAGACTTGTATGGCAACGACATCGTGCTTGTGAGCTGCGATGGAGAGCGGTTGCAGGAAGGGATGCTGGTCGATGAAGTCGCTCAGCACAAAGGCGATGCATCTCCTCTTGATGGCTCTCGTCAGGTATTCGAGGGCGAAGGCGATGTTTGTCTGTTCGCTTTCGGGCTTGTAGTCGAGGAGTTCGCGGATGATATACAGAATGTGCTTGCGGCCTTTCTTGGGCGGGATGAACTTCTCAATCTTGTCCGAGAAGAAGATAACGCCGATCTTGTCGTTATTCTGTATGGCTGAGAAGGCAAGCGTGGCTGCAATCTCGGTCACCATATCCCGCTTAAACTGCTTGAGTGTGCCAAAGTCGAGACTTCCGCTGACATCAACTAAGAGCATGACCGTCAGCTCGCGTTCTTCTTCGAAGACCTTGACATAAGGCTTGCCGAAGCGAGCTGTGACGTTCCATTCGATGTCGCGGATGTCGTCGCCGTACTGGTACTCGCGCACTTCGGAGAAAGTCATGCCGCGACCTTTGAAGGCAGAGTGATACTCGCCCGCAAAGATATTGCTGCTCAGACCTCGAGTCTTAATCTCAATCTGCCTGACCTTCTTTAATATCTCGCTCGTTTCCACAATCAGGGTACTTCAACCTTATTGACAATCTTACTGATAATTTCCTCGCTGACAACGTTGTTAGCTTCTGCCTCATAGGTGAGACCGATGCGGTGACGAAGCACATCATGAGCCACGCTGCGTACGTCTTCGGGGATAACATAACCACGACGTTTGATGAAGGCAAATGCCCTTGCTGCCAAAGCCAAGTTGATGCTGGCACGAGGCGAGCCGCCGAATTCGATATAGTCCTTTATCTCCTTCAAGCCGTACTTCTCAGGATAACGTGTGCAGAACACGATGTCAGCAATGTACTGCTCAATCTTCTCGTCGAGATAGACTTCACGGACGATTTCGCGGGCTTTCATGATTTCGTCTGTTCCCATCACAGGCTTCACGTCTTGTTGCTCACCCTTTATCTGTTGGCGTATAATGAGCTTTTCCTCATCAAGTTTCGGATAGTCGATAACCACCTTCAACATAAAGCGGTCCACTTGTGCTTCGGGCAGCGGATAGGTGCCTTCCTGCTCGATGGGGTTCTGCGTGGCGAGCACGAGGAAAGGCTTCGGCAGCTTGTAGGTGTTCTTGCCAATGGTGACCTGACGCTCCTGCATCGCCTCGAGTAAAGCGCTCTGCACCTTTGCTGGGGCACGGTTTATCTCGTCGGCCAGCACGAAGTTGGCGAACACGGGACCTTGCTCCACAAGGAACTTCTCGTCCTTCTGGCTGTAGATCATCGTTCCGATGACATCAGCGGGGAGCAAGTCGGGCGTAAACTGGATGCGGCTGAACTTGGAATCCACCAGCTGAGCCAGTGTCTTGATAGCCATCGTCTTAGCCAAACCAGGCACGCCTTCCAGCAGGATGTGTCCGTCGCTGAGAAGGCCGATGAGCAGAGATTCGATGAGATGCTTCTGCCCTACGATAACTTGATTCATGCCCGTCACCAGATTCGTGACGAAGCCACTCTGTCGCTCTATGCGTTCATTTAGTTCGCGAATGTCGATTGATTCTGCCATATTATGTTAAGTTTTATTTATATTCGAGGCACAAAAATACTGCTTACTCTTATATCTGCCAAACATGAAATGATAAATAAAGTTATAACGATGTTTAATTCTGTTAAATCTGCTTCGTTTGTAAGAAACTTACTCTATCTTTTCGAGTTCCGGAAGTTTGATTTCCATATCGACTGGAATGTTATCAGGGTCAGGGAAGTCATTGTGCACAATAATGTACTTGGCAAACTCCTTGTCACCATACTCTTCTCTCGCAATCTTTGCAAGATAATCGCCTGGCTTCATAACGTACGTCTTGAGCGTACCAACTATCTTGTACTCACCGCCAGGAATCTGAGCGTACTCTACCTTTGGTACAGATTTTTCTTCAATGGGTGTCTCTATCTGCGGCTCGAGTTGTTCTGGAGCAATGTCTGTGGGATTCTTTGTCAGGGAACGAGCCATGAAATAGACAATCAAGCATAGAAGCAGAATACCTATAATCCATGCAAGAGTCTTCTTCCAATTGCACTTTTTACATTTGCATTCGCCCGTTGGCTTGGGTTCATCCTTTGGCTCAGAAACGGGCTTTAGCTTTGACATTGGTTCGGATTCTGGTTCCGACATGGTTTCTTCCTTCGATTCTGGGACTGGAGAAAATGCACGCACTGGTTCGAGAATAGTTTCAGATTCGCTGTCCTCTTCCTTTAAGAGGGAGTCAGAGGGAGTCCATTCCATTTCTTCAACGTTAGTGCCCTCGTTGATAACGACTGCCTGAAAATCGGCAAAAGGTTTGTTAATGAGGTCTTTGAGAGCATTTTCAGGGGCAAAGGAGAGTTTTGTGTGTCCTGGAATAACGATACGTTCGCCAGTATTGATGTTAACACTCTCGCGGTCGAGCACTTCGATGAGTTTAAATGTACCCAAGCCTTTTATCTTCACAAGTTTATCGATGGTCACGTTCTGAATAATTGAGTCAAAGAACTCTTTGAGGAACGCTTCAGCATCCCGCTGAGGGATGTCCTTCTTCTGAGCCAATATCTTGGCAAGTTGCTGGAGGTTTATCTTAGTAGCCATAGTCTTATTTCACTTTTGATTTCAAAGAGGTATTGGGTTTGAAGTTCACAGTCATCTTTGGTGGAATGAGCATACGTTGCTTGGTAGTTGGATTAACCAAGACACGCTCCAACTTCTTCTTGACTTCAAAGGAGCCAAAACCAGGAATGGTAATCGTGTTTTCCTCCGTTAACTCACCAATAATGGCAGAAATCGTTGCACTCACCAAAGACGCGGTCTCTCTGCTTCCTAACTTGGTGCGATTCGCCAAGTCGTTAATAAATTCTTTGTTGTTCATAGTATAATGTCTTAATGTGTTAATTCTACAATTTTGCCATAAAGGTCGAATTCATCGGCACTTTCTATCTTAACCTTAGCGAATTGACCCGTTTGAACTTCTGATGCTGATGCTTTCTTGATTAGCACTTCAGGGTCAACTTCTGGGGAATCAAACTCTGTTCGACCAATGAAGTAGTCTCCCTCCTCGCGATCGATGATGACTTTCACCGTCTTACCCACTTTGCTTTGCTGCACTTCTTCACTTATCTGTTGCTGAACGCGCATCAACTTGCTGAGTCGAGCTTGCTTCACCTCCTCTGGGATATCATCTTTGTAATGCTCTGCGGCATACGTTCCTTCCTCTTCACTATAGGCAAAGGCGCCCATACGCTCGAACTTTGCCCACTTCACAAAGTCAATAAGTTCTTGGAAGTTATCGTCAGTTTCACCGGGGAAGCCAACCATGAGTGTCGTACGAAGATGAATACCTGGCACTTCTTGGCGGATTTTCTCGATGAAATCGTAGGTTTCTTGCTTTGTGATATGCCTGCGCATTGCCGAGAGTTGACTATCGCTGATGTGCTGCAAGGCGATGTCCAGGTATCTGCATACGTTATTGTGACGCTTCATTACTTGCAGGAGTTCCCACGGGAAATGTGCTGGATAGCCATAGTGCAGCCTGATCCATTCCACGCCAGGCACCTGAGCTATGCGGTCGATGAGCGGTGCAATCATCTGTTTGCCGTATAGGTCTGTGCCGTAGCCTGTCAACTCCTGTGCAATGACCTGAAATTCCTTGACCCCCTTCGCAACCAAGCCCTCAACCTCAGCCACGATTCCCTCGATGGAATGGGACTTTTGCCTGCCTGTAATAATAGGAATGGCACAATAAGCACAATGCCGATTACAGCCCTCGCTTATCTTCAAGTAAGCATAGTGAGAAGGCGTCGTGAGACGTCGTTCATTGGAGGCTTCCTTGTGATAAGTGCCCTTCAGGTCGGTGATAATCTGCTCCCAATCGAACTTACCATAGAAGCGGTCCACTTCTGGAAGTTCCATCTTCAACTCCTCGAAGTAGCGCTGAGAAAGGCAACCCATCACGAGAAGTTGTTTTAGCTTGCCTTGTTCCTTACGTTGGGCAAATTCAAGAATCATGTTGATGCTTTCTTCTTTTGCATCACCGATGAAACCGCAAGTATTTACGATTGCTATCTCACCTTTAGGATCTTCGCTGTCGTGCGTCACCTCGAAGCCATTCAACTCTAGCTGATGGATGAGTTTCTCGCTGTCAACAAGGTTCTTGCTACATCCGAGAGTAATGATATCTATTGTGCGAGACTTCATTTCTTGAAGAGCGAATCGACGAATTCTCTGCGATTGAACGGTTGGAGGTCTTCTGCACGTTCACCAAGGCCAATGTAGCGGACGGGGATCTTGAACTGGTCGCTAATGCCGATGACTACGCCACCTTTGGCACTCCCATCGAGTTTCGTGATAGCCATACTTGTAACTTCTGTTGCAGAAGTAAACTGCTTTGCCTGCTCGAAAGCATTCTGTCCAGTACTACCATCCAAGACAAGCATGACATCATGAGGAGCTTCAGGCATAAGCTTCTGCATCACGCGCTTTATCTTCGAAAGCTCATCCATGAGACCTTTCTTGTTGTGCAGGCGGCCTGCAGTATCAATGAGTACTACGTCTGCGCCATTAGCCATCGCGCTATTCAAAGTGTCGAAAGCCACACTGGCAGGGTCGCTGCCCATCTTCTGCTTGATGACTGGAACGCCGATTCTCTCGCCCCAAATACTTATTTGCTCCACGGCGGCGGCTCGGAAGGTGTCGGCAGCACCAAGGACGACTTTCAATCCAGCCTCCTTGAACTGGTAAGCGAGTTTGCCTATAGTGGTGGTCTTGCCCACACCATTCACACCCACGACAAGGACAACATACGGCCTTTTGTCGGCAGGGATTTGAAAGCCTTCCGTATCGTCTGTGTTGTTTTCCGTGAGCAATTGTGCGATTTCATCGCGAAGAATGTTGTTCAGCTCGTCGGTCGTCACGTACTTGTCGCGCTCCACTCGAGCCTCGATTCGCTTGATGATGTTGAGTGTAGTATCTACACCAACATCGCTTGTCACAAGGACTTCCTCAAGGTTGTCGAGCACCTCGTCATCCACCTTAGACTTCCCAGCAACGGCTCGCGTCAGTTTACCGAAGAAGCTTTCCTTCGTTTTCTCGAGCCCTTGGTCGAGCGTTTCCTTCTTCTCTTTGCTAAAGAAATTAAAGAATCCCATATCTTTTCATGCTTAGTATTCGTGCGCAAAGTTAGTAAAAAATGCCCAATCCATCGCAAAAAGAGTGATTTTTTATCTTTTATTAAGAATTGAACGGTTCAGCAGAGGAAATCTCCCAAAGAGGGTGTATCAAAATAGGCACATCCCCTTTTTTCCTATTTAGTGTAGAGATTTGCACCGAAATCCAAACATACAGCACTATATAAGCTCCGGCTTTTATCATTTGACGCATTGAATTGTTTTAATGCTCCCTCCTGATAGGTTTTCCATAAAACTCCTTTAATTTTTTCGTGTACCTTTGCAGGCAGAAAGTCACAACCCATCATATTCATAATCAATAATTAAATCACAATGAACAAAAGAAATTCAAAAAGACTGTTTTCTTCATTAGTCATGCTTCTGCTGTCTTTAGGCATGCAGGCGCAGGTTATGGAGCCCTGTGTGGTAGTCGAGTTGGCGAATGGCAACAAGTCCGAGTTTCTGCTCTCAACCTTGCCCAGTATCACCTTCGTTGGCAACCTGGTGCAGCTGACCGCTTCCGACACACAAGTTTTGTACGATGCAGACATTGTACAGAAGGTTTATCTCTCCGAGACCGTAAACAACGGGACTCGCATCACGGCCCCGCAGTCTTCACGCTTCGAGGTTGCAGCCGGCGCTATCAAAGCCAGCGGACTGACTCCTGGCAGCATGATGACGGCCTACACAGCCGACGGGAAGCTGATAGCCAGCCAGAAGGTCGATGAGAGCGGGGCAGCAAGCCTCTCCATCAGCCTGTCACACAAAGGAGTTATTATCATTAAGACAAAAAATCAATCATTTAAATACATCAGAAAATGAAAAAGACATTCTTACTCCTGGCATGCATGCTCCTTACGGCAGCCAGCGCAACAGCACAATCTTATTACAGGGTTCATAAAGCCGACGGCGAAATTGTGAAGTACGAAGCCAGCGAGGTTTCACACATCGACTTTCAGGTAGTGAAGACGGTGCAACCTGTCGATCTTGGCCTGCCCTCGGGTACACTATGGTCGCCCGTCAACCTTGGTGCCGAAACCGAAGAGGAATACGGCGAATACTTTGCATGGGCCGAGCCCCAGACAAAAGAACTGTTCACGACCAACAACTACGCCTATTATGTAGATGGTAACACCTGGAATGTCATTGACATCGGTACAACCGATATTGCAGGCATGGAAGCATATGATGCTGCTACGGCCCAATGGGGTAATGGATGGCAGATGCCCACTTTGGAGCAGTTTAATGAACTGATGGAAAAGTGCACAGTGGAATGGGAGACGGTGAACGAGATGAACGGAAGGCGATTTACCGGTCCCAACGGCAATAGCATCTTCATCCCTGCGGCAGGGCGTCACTATCAGAAAACAATGGATGAAGAATCCAGCAAGCTACTGGACAACGGCAACACATACGGCTACTACTGGTCGTCCACACGCTATGAATATAACAACCGCAATGCCGAGACCTTCTATTTCGGCAGCGGTATGATGAAGATGAACTATTTCGGCCGTGAGGGCGGCCACACCATACGCCCCGTAAAGATGCCGCAATAATCTCAGGCATTTACCTCCCATCCTTCAGTGTTTTCCGGGAGTAGTTGCTCTTTTCCGAACTGACTGGGCGTTTGCCCAGTCAGTTTTACAAATGCCCTGCGGAAAGTAGAAATCGAGCTGAAGCCGCTCTCGCTTGCCACATATTCCAGTTTGAACTCTGGGTGTTCCTGCATCATGGGAATGCTCATTTTTTCTATGCGCAGCTGGTTCACATAGTCATAGAACGTTTGTCCAAGCACCGTGCCCAGATAGTTGCTCACATAGGTACGGTTGGTACCCATCGCTTTCGCGAGGTCGTTCAGCGTCAGGTTCTTGTTCAGATAGAGCCGTTCGCTCTCCATGAGTTGCTCCACACCACCGACGGGCAGGGGAGACTGTTGAACAGCTTTGCCAGCAGAAGCATCGTCGAAGCCATCGTTCCCCAAACCAGCATCAGCATCGGGCACGATAGGATGGAAGTTCCAGCTATAGTGCAACACGATGAGCCATAGCAGGATGACAGAAGAGTAGTAAATAATGTCGGTCAGTATATGGGCATAGAGCGAGGTGAAGAGCCAAGCCAGTTGGCTGACAATGACAAAGCCGAACACGGGACGCAACCACGACACATCGATGTTCTCGATGTTCGAGTAGTTGCTCCTTACATAGTTCAGGTACTGCCTCATCTTGACGTAGCCGATAATCACAATAGTCCACGCATAGCACCACAAGAACGCCACATAGGCGATGATTACCCTTGGAATGGGCCATATCAGATAGGCAAGTGTGAAAGCCGAAAATGGTATGGCCAAAAGTAATAGCCGCTTGAAGGTAGTCCATCCGGGCATAGTCACCTCGAAGACGAAGATGGTATAGGTGATGGCAGACCAGCCGTCGATGATGAGAATCCAGTTGAGTACATCTTCCCGATACATACTGGGGAAGGTGATGATGATGTCCTTTACGTTCCATAAAGCCCAGATGGCCATGATGACACCTACCACCGTCTGAAAGCGTGAGCGTCTTTTATGCCAGAAGAGTATATGAAGAGCGAAGATGGAAAAAAACGCAGTAGAAACGCCTATCAGGAAAGCAGAGATATTCATGTTGTCTATCAACTCTATTTCATTTACTGTTATTTGTAAGGCAGCCGAATATTGAACCATCAAATACCACAAGGAATAGTACTGTCAATGAATGCAAAGGTAACAAAAAAAGCCCAATTCATCGCAAATAATACCGATTTTTTAGTATTAATTAAGGAATAGGAAACAACAAAAAACTCCTTCGTTTTGCAACGAAGGAGCTGTATGGCGCCAAATTATTAACTTCTAAAAACTATAAGCATTGTTATTGGGGGCTATTCCCTTCCTGACGAGCGCTGAGCCGGAACTGGATGGGCAGGTTGAAGCGGCTGCGGACAATATTACCGTCCTTATCCTTGGCAGGTTCCCACTTCGGCATTGCCTTCAAGACACGCACTCCTTCTTCGTAGAGCAGTTCTCCTAAGTCTTGTCCCACTTTGGGCTCCTCTGTGCTCTCAGGATTCTTCTCCTTGTAGGAAGTCACATCAATCTCCGAGAGTTCCATGCCAGGTCCGCGCAGCTTCTTGATTTCCGTGATACTGCCGTCCTTCTCAACAACGAAGCTTATGATGACGCGACCTTGCACACCAAATGATTGACAGAGCTTGGGATAGCGGATATTCGTTGCCAAGAACTTGTAGAGTTCTCCTTCACCGCCTGGATACTTGGCATTCACAGCAGGAACGTTAAAGATGCTGTCCCCTATGTTGAAGGCTTCCTTGCCATCGACCATTATTTTGGTAACGCTCTTGCCGTTGACTGTTATATTGCCTTCGTCGTCCATCTTTGCTCCGGGCAGCTTCTTTACGAGATCCTTGAGAACAGGATCGTAAGTTCCTGTCTCCTTGTTATAGACAACATTCTGACTCTCAGGTTCCTTCGTTTCCTTCTTGGTAGTAATTTCGATGACACCATTGGAACCTTTGCTACCCCACTTGGCGGTGGCGGCTTCCTTCTGAAGCACGGTAATGCTCTCGACATCCTCAACATTGATATTAAGCAGTTTAGTGAGCTGCTCTTCGTGCATTCTTTTGAGGTTGATGTCCTTCATATCCTCAGGAATTTCAAAGATTTTGCCGTTGAGGACAATCAGAGGACGTTCATCTGTGTCCTGCTTCTTCACATCCTCCGAAGTGACCTCCCCAGTGGGACGCAGCGCTTTATCATTTTGAGCAGCAGGCGTCTTTTCCTGCTCAAAAGCTTGCAAGTTAGCGGAATTCTCCGTACCTTTGCCCTCGAGTTTGGATACTGTCTCCTCAATTGGAGCGACGAACTTAGGCGTAGCGAAGGCCGAAAGCGCCAACGCAGCGACTGGGATGACATAGAGCACCTTGCTCCGCATCCACGGATTTGACTTGATTCTTTTCATCATAGTGATACGTTTTTTAGTTAAACTATGGTTAAAGCTGTTGGCGAAAGCGTAGGAACCGGAGCCAACGGCTTTTCTTATGAGCAATAATTGATAGCCTTGAGCCGAGACGCCCTGCTCGAGGACATAACTGTCGGCCTCGTATTCGTGCACATCACGCAGGCTGATGCCCAGCACGTAACAGAGTGGATTCCACCACTGAAGCATCTGCACGAGGGTGAGCAGCACGACATCCCACGAATGGCGGCTGCGGATGTGACCCATCTCGTGCAAGATAATCTCCCGGCCTGCCTCGTCGTAGTCCTTCTTGTTGATGACGATGTTGCGCATCCAACTGAACGGCGCGACATCACCCGAATGGCAATAGATGTGGACATCCTGCTCGTCGCCCTTCCAAAGCACGCCCTGCTTCAAGCCAAGCTGCAGGCGGCCAATCTGCCAGAGCCTCGTCGCGAGCAGCATCGCCATACCTATTATATATATAAAGGTCAAGAGGTGAAAGAGTGAAAAAGACCCCTCCAAACCTCCCCTTAAAGGGGAGGCAACGACTTGCACCTCAGGCAGAACGTGAACGGGAATGCCCAACTCGAGCATTTGCAACTGTGCCGCTTGTACGACTGGCTGGCGGTCGAGCGACATCCAAGGTATGTTGCAGAGCGGCAAGACGAGCGACAGCAACAGGATACCCAGCAGCACCATGCGATTGAAGCGGAAGAAACTCTCTCGCCTGAGCATCAACATGTAGGGCAAATACAGCAGAGTCAACACGATAGCCGACTTGATGGAGTATAAAAGTAAAGCGGACATCATAGCATTTACAATTTGACGATTTACAATTTACGATTTAACGTCTGAAGACATGGATTGCTTTTTCTTACCACGAATTGCACGAATTTCACGAATTGGCTATGCCTTTGATATCGACGAATAATTCGAGCAATTCGTGTAATTCGTGGTTTAATAACATATATCATCTGTTGTTTGGATAATCAACGAGTTTGAGCAGTTCATTTACTTCATCGGGCGTGAGGTTTTCCTCCATGACGAAGTAGTTGAGCATCGACTTGACGCTGCCGCCGAAGAAGTTCTTCTTGACCTCTTGCATCGTGCGTCGTGTGTATTCTGCCCGCGTCACGAGCGGCACATAACGGTGCGTCTTGCCCTGACCCTCCACTTTGTGGAAGTCGAGATAGCCTTTCTCGCAGAGCACTTTCAGGTAGGTCGCGACGGTTGTATAGGCAGGTTTCGGCTCTTCGTAGCGTTCGATGACGTCCCACGCACAAGCCGCTCCGTCGATGTCCCACAGGATGTTCATCACTTCGAACTCAACCTTTGTCAATGTGTTGTCGTTGCGTTTCATGTTTGGTCGTTTGGGGGGTTAGTCGTTTGGTCGTTTGGGTTTCCGAAGGCAAAGTAAGGGAGTTTTCTCGAATCTCGCAATGTTTAGATATCGGAAACTTTCGAAATTGGGCGTTTTTTAACGTTTATTCTTAGTAATTGAACAGTTATTCGTAGTAATAGGACGAGACAAAAAGTCCCCGACTGGCTTCTCAGCTGGTCGAGGACATGAAAAGAAAAATACCTTAAAACTTAATGAGAAAATACTTGTTGCTTGTGTAGTTGCTTACTTTTTATGCATTTGCATTAGCAGTTCGCGTGCCTTCTCGAAGTACTTGCGGTCTGCCGCATTCTTGGCTACTTCAATTAAAGCGTCAATGTCGGCCATTACCTTCTCCCACTTCTCTGTAGAGTCGGGAAGCTGGAAGGCACCAAACTTGACGCCCAGCCTGCAGAGGTCATAGATGCCGATTGCTGTAACTTCTGTCGTGTTGTTTCTCCAGTAAAAGTCCTTCAAGCTATTGAAGTTGCGGATGAAAGCGTCGTCGTTCGTCATCTCATTGAAGAACGGATTTATTGGGTTGGAAGGGATGCCTGTGCCTATAATGGTAGTCGTCTGTGCCGAAGGTATCTTAGCGTACGTCACGATGTATCGGGCGAAGACATTTCCCTTGTGGTCTTCCTTCCATTCGAGGGCATAGGCGTAGCGATGCGTCTTGGTGGTGTCGCCAGCATCAAGTATGTTGACGTTGATGTAGTTGCCATATTGTTCGCCAATAGTGACGTAGCGACTTGGGTCATCACCTATCATCAGGTTGCGCTTGCCTTCATTCTGCGGGTTTCCCGTCGATAAAGTGTTGACACCGTAACAGTTCGGATTGTAGGTTCCGTTTGCCTCGAATGCTTTAATCATTTCGTCGAGCATGGAACGTTGTTTCTTTGGAAGCGTGAAGGTCATGATGTCGCAGCGCCACTTCAAGGGCGTTCCTTCCTTCGTTATGTCGCGTTCCTGACCAAGACTCTTGCTGACTTCCACCTTGTTGTCAATGGTTTGAGAGATGAGACTACTCATCCAGGACTCTATGTCCTGCGCTATGACATTTTGTGCGGAAGCGTTCAAACTGACGAGCATCAAGCTCGCAAGGATTAAGTTCTTCATAATTATAACGTATTGAATGTTTAGAATGAAATGATTTGGTTTGATGTCTCGAGTTCTCTGCCCTCAAGCGTGGCGATGTATGCGCGCAGAGGTTCTGTCTGCTCATGCATCTCGTAGGCAGTTTGCAAGACTTCCTCGGCAAGGAAGATATCGACGAGCGCCTGCTTTTCGGGTGAGATGACGGGCTCTTCTTCAGGTTGCTCCTCTGCCCTTTCCGAGGGAGGTGGAGCGACTTCTTGTCCTGTCTCTAAAGACGCAAGCAGAGGTTCCTCAGAACTTAATTCGTCAAGTTGCTCAACTTCACGTGTGATCTTTGCCAATTTCACGTGTGGTTTTGTCCGAGTTGACACGTGATGTTTTTCAACCTCCTGTGTCAGGCTCTTCGACTCGTCATTAGTCGGCTCTGGTTGAAGCGTTTGTTGCTTCTCTGGTATTTCAGTATTTTGAGTCACTACAGGCAGTTCTTTCGGCTTGTTCACAAAGAGGAAGAAGCCCACGAGCAAAGTTGCTGCGATGCCACTCACCCAGAGAGCCACCGTGCGTTGCTTGTTTCGCCGACGGACTTCTACAGCCTTCAGCACCCTTGCGGCAAAGTCTTCCGAGAGTGGCGGCACGTTGGCTGCCTTTCGTTCAAATGCTGCCTTTAGCAGTTTATCCTGTTCCTTTTCCTTCATATCCTTTTCAATTTTCAATCTTCAATCTTCAATTTTCAACAACTTCCTCAGTTTCTTCCTGATTCTTTGCAGCCTGCTGGCGAGTGGACCTGCTGCCACATCCATCACCTCGGCTATTTCTGCGAGCGAGCGTTCCTCGTAATAATGCAGATGCAGAAGCGTCCTTTCCTCTGGGCGCAGGCTGTCGATGGCTTTGTCGAGGAGCATGAGACGTTCGTTTCTTGCTGCCGTCTCCTCCTCTTCCTGCGCCCACGATGCCCCGTCTGGCGGCCTGTAGCGCTCCTCGTCGAGCGGCATAGAGGCCAGTCCTCGGCTGCGAAGATGATTCAAAGCGGTGTTGTAGGCGATGCGGCTGAGCCATGTCGTGAACGAAGCTCGCTCGGGGTCGAAGTCGGAGAGATGCGTGAAGGCACGCACAAAGACGTCCTGCGTCAACTCCTCCACATCGCGAACATCGCTAACCATCTGTGCCACAAGCAGCTGAACCTGACGTCCGTACCTGTCCATCAGGTACTTATATCCGTCGGCTTGCCCGCGCTGGGCAGCGAGTATCATCTGCTTTTCCTGTTCAGCCATAGTTTGTCTTGCCACCCTTATATACACAAGAACAGCAGAAATATGTCGCTAAAAAGAGAAAAATTTTTGCCTATGCGAGGCGATAACGCGTTTGAGCGCCCTTGCCCTCGCGAACCAGACGACCCTCTCGAACGAGCCGACCCAAGAGTTTTGTCACGCGGTTTCTGGTCAAGGTCTGTTCGAAAGCGACGGACACATCCTTATGAGTAATGTAGGTTTTGCTGGCAAAGAGTTCGGCGAGGCGTGCCTCGACCTCCGACTCCTCTGCATTGAACTTCCATCCATACGGCACCTGATCGACCTCGAAGGCACGCACTTCGGCCAGCAATTCGCTGTCAGGACGGAACTGCAGACCTTCCACTCGGACATCTTTCCCATGATAATTGCCGTCCTTCACCTCGATGTCACCCTTCAAGGAAAGGCGGAAAGTGCCGATTCCGGGCAGCGTGACGGCGTTCCCCTTCTCCAGTTCATGCACCATCACCCTTTGCAAAGTGCTCAGAGCCGCCATCAGTTCGGCCTTGGGCAACACGGAAGGCAACCTGCCGCTGCTGCTCTGGAACTCGATGGCATCCGTCGTCTGCGGGCTTTCCAACAAGACGCGAAGGCTCTCCAAATCAGTCGTTTCACTCACATTCTCCTGCTGCCCTTCGGTGGGAAGAACACCGCGCCGGGCAATTGAAAATCTTATAGCCATAATCGTATCGTTTTGATTTACCCCACAAAATTAGCAAAAATCCCCCATTTCACCAAGAGTTTTACTCGAAAAAAACAGTTAAGTTGTTTGCTCCTTCATGTAGAAGCAATTACTCCTTCATGTAGGAGCAATCACTCTTACATGAAGGAGCAACGATCCAAGCCTGCCGAATGGCACAAAAAAGGCTGCCACATCAAGCGACGTGGCAGCCTTAGGGAACTGAGTTACTGCATCTGCTGCAGTAGTTTGACGAGGTCGTCGAGGTCGCGCGCATCGATGTCCAGGTCGAGCATGTTGCCGTCGCGGTCGAAGAGCTTGTACGTCGGGAAGGCACGGACATCAAGGTGACGCTCGATGGCGCTCTGCTGCTCGGACGGCAGATTGTAGTGTGCCACGTTGTCTCCGCTGACGTTGTACTCCTTGATGACGTTTTCCCAAGACTCCTGAGGGCTGCGGTTGGCGAGGTAGAGGAACGCGATGTCGAAATCTTTCAGTCGCTCATATTCCTCCTGACTATGGGAGAGAGCCTCCTTGCAAGGTCCGCACCAAGTGCCCCAGACGTCGAGCAGCACGAACTTTCCCTTGTAGGGTTCCAGGAGTTTCCGCAGCAAAGCCTCGCCTTCGGTGAGGTCCTTCACGTCGTCCGACGACTTGAGCACGAGCTTGTCGAACTCGCGGTTAGCCAGGGCGACGTAGTAGTCGTTCTTCTTCTCAATCATCTCGATGGCGGTGGGGTTGGCTATCATCATCTTCAAGGAGTCGAGCACCTCGGGGAGCAGCGAGACGCGGTCGTGCTCGAGCTCTTCATAAACCTGCTGCGTGAGCCAGAGGCTCTTCAGGAACGGCTTGGCACCAAGGGAGTCGAGGCGGTGCTCCTGGTCCTTCATGCGGGTGAGGAGTGACTTGCCACTAAAGAACTTCTGTACCCTTGGACTGTTGAGAATTTTCTCAACAGCTTGGATGAGGTCGGCGTTCTTCGTGTTCTCTTCATCGGCGATACGCTCCTTCTCTTCCTCTGTAGAAGCCTGACCGATGCGCTCCTGTGCTGTCTTTATCCACTCTTTCCAACGGTTCAGGACCTCATGTTCCTCGTCGTTCTCGACTATCTCGCTGAGGTGGTCGAGGTAGTTCATGCTGAAAGTGTAGCTGACCGGCACGACAGCATCACCAAGAGAGTCTCGCAGGAACATTTGTGTCTCACGGTGAAGCGTCAAGGGAGACTCGAGCTTCGTCCAGAAGGTGTTGTATGCATATCGGCGTGCAACCTCGGGGAATCGGCTGTTTTCGCCGCGGAAGCGAGCCTGTCCGAAGTAGAATGCCTGCTGCCAAAGCGTGTTGCCCCGGCGATATTGCCTGTAGC
>JAGCXU010000024.1 GCA_017961145.1 Bacteroidaceae bacterium
GCTGCGGTAATGGCCTTATGCAATATTGAAATATATTTAAGTCTATATAAAAGAAAACAGATATAAACTAATGTTCAAAAAATGAAGAAGATTCTTTTTATCTTTATGTTGGCAGCCGCACAGACGGTCTGCGCACAACAAATTGCAAACACAACATTCGATAGCGATTGGGAAGACTGCTATCCTTGGGAAAAGGGAGCAAAAGTGTCAAAAGCATATGGCACACAACCCACTGGCTGGTGTGTGGCCAATGTGGCAGGAATGGGTGGCCTAGGTGCAACAACCGTTGCTGCTGAAGGAGAAGGAAGAAGTGGAAGTGCAAGCGATAAAAGCGTTGTACTTACGAACACTCCCAATCCTCTGTCGCCATCTCAGATTGTACCCGGTTATATGACTTTAGGCACTACATGGGCTACTGCAAAGGCGTCACTCACGGGAAGTGTTACTGCTGGAACTGCTGATGGTGGTGCTTTTGGCGGGATTCCTTTCACATATCATCCCGATGCCATCCGTCTTTATTACAAAAGAGCACATAAGATAAACGATACAAAAGTTCCTAATGAAACAGAGACGGCATCAGTCATTGCTTATTCTTGGAAAGGAACATGGACACAGAAAGATGTGCCCTCAAACACGGCTTTGGGGAACCCCACAAAAGTTAATATGACCGACCGTGACCGCAACGTGATGTTCAATGCCACCGGAACTGTAGGAGGTGCCATCTCTTCGACAAGTGACGCAGAACTGATATCTTCATTAGAATACTATATTGAAGGTAATGCATCAGAATGGACAGAACTGGTTATTCCTTTCACCTACAAAACATCCTCTACTCCTGAGAAGTTTAACATCATCATTGCTGCAGATGACTACTTTGCAGACAGAAGTAACATCGGAGGATATAACCAGCTTACAGTTGATGATGTAGAGCTCCTGTACTACTCAGGACTTGCCTCTTGCACCTACAACGGCGCTGCTGTTACCTTCGTGGACGGCACTGCAACAATTGATGAGTTCTATGATGCAGAAAAGCTTGACATCACGTCTAATGGTCATGGCGCTACTATTGAAAAGAGCATGAACGAGGACACACAGTTGCTCACCATCACAATTAAAGGCGAAGATGTTAGCGTGAATAGTTCTAACTATCACACCTACACCATTCAGTTCAAGGCCTCAGAGCCAGGTCCTGAGGTGGTTTCAACCAAGACTTATTCCGAGGACTTGTATGTAACAATGGCAGGCACGACAACAGACAAGCAGGTGGCTGATGTGGTTGTAGAAACTCTTGACAACGGCAATATCAACTTTGTACTGAAGAACTTCGTTTTGGGCGGAGTAATGCCTATTGGTAACATTGCTGTTAGTGACATTGCTGTGGCAGGCGACAACACCTTTGTCTTCAATGGTGGCATTGAACTTACAGAAGGTGATGAGACTGTTTCTGATTCTTGGCTTGGCCCTTCCATTACCGAAGCATGTGAAGGCAGCGTTCCCCTTGATCTCAGCGGCAAGTTCATTGGCGAAGACCATATCATTGTCTATATCTCTATTGACATTGCAGACTTTGTCGGCTATCCAGTAGAGGTCCACCTTGGCTATGCTCGTGCTACTATGGCAATTAATGCTGAAGCCAAGTACGGCACCTTCTGTGCTCCTTATGCAGTGGAAGTTCCTGCTGACGTTCAGGCTTATACGGTTCCTTCTGTAGCAACTAATGGTAAGCTTACTCTCACTGAGGTTGTAAACACAATCCCTGCCAATACTCCTGTCGTTCTCTTCGCAGAGGCTGGTTTGGAGGCAGTGGAATCCTTTGGTGTTGCTGAAGACGGTACTCCTGTAGCTGGTCTGCTGACTGGTGTATTTGAAGAAACTACAGCTCCCGCAGGCAGCTATGTTCTGCAGAACCTCAACGAAAGAGTTGGTTTCTATCAAGTCGCTGCAGGCAGTCAACCTACTGTTGGTGCTAATCGTTGCTATCTGACTGCTTCTTCTAGCATCAAGGCATTCTTCTTCGACGAAGATGCCACAGGTATTGCAAACATGAAGGAATATAATGACCAAAACAGCGTTATTTATAACCTTGCAGGTCAGCGCATGAACAAGATTCAGAAGGGCATTAACATTATTAACGGCAAAAAGATTCTTAAGTAATATGAAGAAGATATATATGGTGCCTGCGCTGCAGGTTAATGAAGCAGAAGTGCAGTACATGATGGCAGTCAGCATTATTAATGAAGATGCAGATCCCGATAAGGAAGTTCTCACAAAAGAGGAAAAGGACTGGGACTTCTGGGGTGACGAAACAGAATAAATAAAGTTTATTACTCTCAACATGTTTCCCCATGGCTTGCATTTAACGGCGAGCGGTGGGGAAACATTTGTCAGATATGAATGGTAAGCTTATAACAATACTTGGTCCTACGGCTTCTGGAAAGACTGCTCTCGCCGCTCATCTTGCTGCCCGACTTGGTAATGCGGAAATTATTAGTGGCGATAGCAGACAGGTGTATCGTGGTATGGACATCGGTACAGGTAAGGACTTGGCCGATTATACTGTAGAAGGGAAGGATATTCCCTACCATCTTATCGACATCTGTGAAGCGGGTGAGAAGTACAATCTCTTTCGTTTTCAGCAGGATTTCCGTGTTGCTTACGACGATATTCTTTCCCGCAATTGCCAACCAATCCTTTGTGGCGGGACGGGACTTTACATTGAGTCAGTCCTTAAGGGCTACAAGATGGAGGCTGTGCCAGAGAATCCTGAGTTGCGAGAGCAATTAAAGGACTGTTCGTTGCAAGAACTCAAGAGAATTCTGGAGGGTTATAAGACTTTGCACAACGTGACAGATCTTGACACTCCGAAGCGTGCCATTCGTGCCATAGAGATTCAGGCCTACTATCGTGAACATGGTACATTGACGCGAGACTTCCCTGCGATAGACAGTATTATATTGGGTGTCAGCATAGATCGCGAGCTACGTAGAAAGCGTATCAGTGAGAGGTTGCGTCATAGGCTGGAGCAAGAGGATATGGTGGGCGAGGTGTGTCGGCTTTTGGAGCGTGTTCCTGCTGACGACCTTATATATTATGGATTGGAATATAAGTACCTGACGCTTTATTGCTTGGGTAGGCTTTCGTATGATGAAATGGTGGATAAGTTGGAGATTGCCATTCATCAGTTTGCCAAGAGGCAAATGACGTGGTTCCGCGGAATGGAGCGTCGCGGGTTTACAATCCATTGGATAGAAAGCACGCTCCCTTTGGAGGAGCGTGTCGAGAAAGCTTTAAGGCTTTTAGCTATAGCGTAATATCTGTCCTGGACGCAGGATGGTGTTACGCTTTATGTTGTTTATGCGACAAAGTCGCTCTACGCTTGTTCCGCATTTCCGTGCGATGGAAGATAGCGTTTCGCCTGATTTGACTTTATGAATGCGTGTGCGAGGTTTGTTTCGCATTTGCTGAATCTTCTTTTGCTGGAATGCTTCGCTTTCGGCTTCCTTTGCGAGAAGTGCGTTTGCTTCCTCTTCGCTCATTTCTTCTTCGCCTCCTACGACGTTGTCTGTGGCAGCCAACATGGTGCCGCGACCGCTTGAACGGAAGAGATAGAAGTCACCCTTTACGTCTTGTGCATCGAAGTCGAAGAGTCTTTCAGGGTCGATGAACTGACCGAGGAAACGTGTCTCGAAGTGCAGATGTGAACCTGTGGAGCGTCCTGTATTGCCGCCAAGACCGATGACATCGCCTGCCCTGACAATCTGGTCGGGCTTGCAAAGATGGCGGCTCATGTGGCCGTATACGGTTTCGAGTCCGTTTGTGTGACGGATGATGACGTAGTTGCCATAACCTCCACGCTCGAAAGCTACGACGCGCACTTTGCCTGAGAAGGCTGCGCGGATGGTGTCTCCCACGAAGACCTTAATGTCTGTTCCGTAGTGCTGACGGCGGAAAGAGCGACGGTAGCCGTAGTGGCTGGTGACCATGCGGCTGTCGCAAGGCATGTGGAAGTTGCGGAGATCGATTCTGAATTCTTTGGGGAGTGTTACGCCATACGAGCGTGTGTAGTCGTTATTCCAAGTGGGATAGAGCGATGCAGCGGGGTTCTGCATGTCTGCCAGCGATTCCTGCTCGTTGAGACGGACTAGTGCAATGCTGTCGATGGCACGCATCTTTCGGTCGATGGGTGCGATGTCGGCGAGTCGGTCTTGTGCGAAGCTGCTAATGCAGATTGCGAAGAGCAGGGAAAAGGTGGTTGTTATCTTCATCATTCAGGTGGTTGGTTTTCTTTTTGTTGAGTGGTATCAGGACAGATCTGTTGCGTAGAGTCGGTCCATATTAAGGTCGCCCATGTCGAACAACTCTTCGGGCTTGAAGAAGCGTTTCAGCTCGATGGCTGCCGAGGTGGGTGAGTCGGAAGCGTGTACGATGTTCTGCTGATTGCTCATGCAGTAGTCGCCTCGGATGGTTCCTGGTTCTGCCTTTCGTCCGTTGGTATAGCCTGTGATGAAACGAACCACTTCGATGGCGTCTGTTCCTTCAAGACACATGGCGATGACGGGTGTCCGCATCATGGAGGCCTTCAGCGCAGGAAAGAATGGTTTTCCAACTAGGTGAGCGTAGTGCTCGTTGAGTATTTCGTCATTGAGTTGCAGCATTTTCATGCCGACGATGCGCAATCCTTTCTTTTCAAAGCGGCTGGTGACTTCACCTATCAGGCCTCTCATTACAGTACTTGGCTTGAGCAACACCAGGGTTCTTTCCATTTCGTAGCGTTTCGTTTAGTCGCGTGTTATCCTTTATGGTAAAGGCGTTTTCTACGTTTCCGCGTGCAAAGGTACGACAATTTCGGCAGATAACCAAATACTTTTAGTATTTTTAACGACTTCGAACGCTTCTTGTCATTTTTGTGGCCAGTTATCTTCTGAAACGTCACACGTGATCTTTGCAAACGTAACGTGTTAAAATGGCAAACGTAACGTGTTACGATTGCAAACTACACACGTTACGTTTTCAAACTAAACGTGCCTAGTTTTTCAACCAGGCACGCCATGTTTTATATATGAATATTGTGTTACTTCAGACTACCTTGCGCTTTGAGCAGTTTTGTATGTGCGACCTTAAGCTGGCACTTGGCGTTAACGTGGTCGGCCGAAGCTTGTTGCCACATGGCTTGGGCATCGAGCAATTGCGAGAGGGGCTCCATTCCGGCATCGTATTGCTGGCGAGCAAGCCTCATATTCTCTTCGGCCTGCTCCAAGCTTCGCTGTGTGATGTTGAGTTCTGTCTGAGCTTCGTCGAGATTGTTGACGGCTTGAGCCAGTTCAAGCTGCATCTGTTCGGTAAGGTCCTCTTGCTCTGTTTGTGCTATCTGATAGCGTGCTTTGGCAGAGCGAGCCTTGTAAGTGCGTTCGCCGAAAGTCAAGAGGGGCACTTTAAGCGTAGCTCCGACAGCAGCAGAGCCATTATTGATTAGTTTGCTTCCAGCCACCTTGATGCCGTTGATGTACGTTAAGCCAGCAAATAACGCCAGTTGGGGCAAGTAGTCACTACGGGTAAGTTTCACTTGCTGAGCAGCGATGTCAGTCTTGGCCTGCAATATAGCGACTTCAGGACGGGCGTCAACAGTTGTCCATTGTCCATTGTCCATTAACGTTTGACTATCGTCGAGTTGGTCCGCGTTGAGTTGTAAAGGTGTATTCAAGGGCAGTCCTATGACGTGGCAAAGGTTCATCGTGCTCAGCCTTGTGGCATTGTCAGCACGCTGGATAGCAAGTTCCGCTTCGTTGAGTTTCACTTGAACTTTCATCTGGTCGTTGCGTGTCTTCATGCCATGACGAACTGCGCTCTCCACGTTCTTCAGCAGTTCGTCGAGCAGTTGCTTGTACGAGCGTGCGACATCAGCAAGTTGCCGTGCACGAATAGCTTGCATGTAAGCCTCGTCAGTATTCAGGATGACCTGACTTTCGGTAAGGCGAATGTTCTCGCTTGCTATGTCTGCTCCGCGTGTAGCCATGCGGTAGGCCGTCGTTATCTTACCTCCCATATAGAGAGGTTGGGTGAGTGAGAGGCTGCCCAGAAAGATGTTGCCCAGCTTAAAGTCTATCTTCTGCGAAGGGAAGTCTGCATATTGGTTGAGCGTATAGCTCCCGTCGGCAGCCACCGAAACATAGGGGACATAAGTGCCTGTCGCAGGATTCATCGTGTAGATGGGCAGATGTCCGCCCGCAATAGTGAAGTCGCCTTTATTAGTAGAATACAAGTCGGCAGCCATGAGGCTGACGCGTGGGTAGTAGTTTGTCTTGTATGCTTTGGCATCGTTGCGTGTTTGCTCGAGCGTTAACTTTGCCTTGGTAATGTCTTTGTTGTGCTCTAAGGCTAGCTCACGTGCTTGGCTGAGCGTGATGTCGCGTGTTTCCTCTTGTGCTTTGAGGTTGGCAAAAGGTATTGCCACAACACTCAACGTCAACACGAATACTTTATAGATGATATGGTTTCTCATGTTTGCTTTCTTACTTTATCTTAAAGAACATGGCGTATAAGATGGGGATGAATATGAGGGTGATGAGCGTGCCGACAAACAGACCTCCCATAATGGTGACAGCCAGACTGCCGAACATGGCATCGGGGATGAGCGGTATCATGCCGAGAATGGTGGTCAGCGAAGCCATCATGACGGGACGCAGTCGGCTCTTCGAACTACTAACCAATGCGTCTTTCGGCTCCACACCTTTGCTTATCTGCAGGTTGATTTCGTCCATGAGCACAATGCCGTTCTTAATCATCATGCCGATGAGACCCAGCACACCCACGATGGCCACGAAGCCGAAAGGCTTGCCAGTAATCAAGACGGCAGGTATCACGCCCACGAAGATGAGCGGGATGCAGCAGAAGATGATGGCAGGTTTCTTGTAGTCTTTAAAGAGCATGATGAGTATCATGATGATGAGGATGATGGCCAAGGGGAATCCATTGAAGAGATATTTCATGGAGCGGTCGCTCGCCATTTTCTCTCCCTGCCACGAGAGCGAGTAGCCCGTGGGCAACTTTATCTTCTCAATTTGCTTGGCAATGGCGGCTCGAGCTGCTTCAGTACCTACTCCTGGACGTGGCGAGCATTGCACGCGCTGTTGGCGCTGGCCATCGTAGCGCATCACGACGGGCTCTTCCCATTTCAGTTCAACAGACTTTGCCACCTGTTTGAGCGGTGTGGTCTGCGTTATCATCTCGATGATATTGTCTTTGTCGAAGGCTCCAGAGAAAAGTTTCTGCAAGGTTGAACGATTGAGCAGATTGTTGAAGTTAGGCATGATGCCGAACACCGGTACGTTGTCGATGCGGTCCAAATCGTTGCCCTGTGCATCGGTACACTTCAGGACAATGCTTTCATTGTGTATGCCATCGTAGAAAGTGGCGATGGGTATGCCACTGGTATATGCGAGGATGGATGTGGCCACGTCGCTTCGGCTGAGGTTGGTCGTGCGGGCTGAGGGTTGGTCATAGTCGACGGAGAGCACAGGGACCTGTGGCTCCCAGTCGGATGTAGGCAGATAGACCTTGTCCGAAGCAGCGATGACAGCCATCGCCGAGTCTGTGAGTCTGTGCAACACCGATGGGTCTGGACCGCTGAAGCATATTTCGATGGGGTATTTCTTGAACATCAGGTTGTAGCGCTTCAACTTGATGTAAGCATCTGGATAACGTTTGTTCAGCTCTTGCTGGATTTCGTCGATGTTCTCGACCAGCGCCTTAGGCGTCTCGAAGTCGATAATGAGTTCGCCGTAAGAGAGCGACGGCGTGGCAATGCTTCGCACAAGATTGTAGCGGCTAGGCGTACCGCCGATGGCGGTCGTGATGTGCGTGACCTCCTTCCGCGTCTTCAGATATTCGTTTATCTCTGCCAGGTCCTGTGCCACCTGTGTGTGGTTGGTGCCTTCGGGAAGCTTGTACTCCATGTAAAGTTGGTCGTACTCCATGTCGGGGAAGAAGGCTTGATTGAGGAACCTGTAGCCCCAAACGCTCAAAAAGACGAGGCCTATTGCTGCTGCAATCATAATGACGCGGAAGCGGAGTCCGAAGTTCATAATCTTCTCGAGCATAGTGTAGCTCCATCCCTTGTACGGGTCGTCGTTGTCGCTGCTGGCGGTCTTCGGCGCCTTGAGCATACGGTCTGCCATGACTGGCACGTGGACGAGGGCAAGAATCCAGGATAACATGAGCGACACGGCAATAACGATAAAGAGGTCGCGCACATAGACGCCGGCCGTGTCGGGGCTGAGGAAGATGGGCCAGAAAGCAAGGATGGCAATGAGCGTTGCGCCAAGCAGCGGCATTGCTGTGCGGCGACCGATGGCGGTAAGCGCTTCCTCGCGGGGGCGTCCTTGCTTCAGGTCAACGAGTATGCCGTCAACAATGACGATAGCATTATCGACGAGCATGCCCATCGCAAGAATGAAAGCAGCAAGGCTCACGCGTTGCAACGTGCCATCAAATCCTTTCAGCACAAGCAACGAACCGAATACGATGGTGAGAAGACTGAGGCCGATGATGAGGCCCGACTTGAAGCCCATCGTGAAGATAAGCACAACGACAACGATGAGTACTGACTCGAGCAGGTTCACAAGGAACGTATTGAGCGCGGACTCAACGCGTTCGGGTTGGTTGAATATCTTCTCGAACTTCACGCCAAGTGGCATAGTTTTGTTGAGTTCGTTGATTGTCTTCTCGACCTGTTTGCCCACCTTGATGATGTCCTTATCTGCTACGCCGGCAATCGAGATGCCGAGGGCGCGCTGTCCGTCGCGCTTCATTTCGTTGCGGGTTGGGTCGGCATAGCCTTTGTAGACACGTGCCACGTCGTTGATGCGCAGTTGCTCGTCGTCGTGTCCTTGTATAATCATGTTCGCGATGTCCTCTACTTGTTTGAAGCGGTCATCGACGGTGACGCGGACGCGATGGGTGCCGTTGTCGTAGTAGCCGGAATAGGTGGTGCGGTTCTGGTTGTTGAGCGTCTGGATGACTTCAATAGGCATCACTCCGAGGTTAGCCATTTTGTCCTGACGCATCTCGATGTAAATGCATTCCTGTCTTTGGCCGTAGATTTCGACTCTCGAGACGCCGTCAATGTCGCCGACATTGCGTTTCACAAGTTCTGCGTAGTCCGACATTTCCTGGTCGCTCAGGCCGTCGGCAGTAAGGGCATAGAACATGCCAAACACGTCACCGAAGTCATCGCGCACTTGCGGTGTCGAGGCTGTGCCAGGGAGTGAAGATGCGGCATTACTCACCTTGCGACGCAGAATGTCCCAGTATTGTTCAACATCTTCATCCTTAACCGTTGTTTTAAGTTCAACGGTGATGAGGCTTAGGTCGTTCATCGACTGGCTTTGCACGTTGTCGATGCCAGACATCTCGCGAATGGCTTTTTCGAGTTTGTCAGTCACTTCGAGTTCCACCTCGTGTGCTGATGCACCGGGGTAGGTGGTTATCACCATTGCTTGCTTTACCTTGATGGCGGGGTCTTCCAGCTTCGGCATGATGTCGTAGCTAACGATGCCTCCTACCACCAGTATTGCCACAAAGAAAGAGACGAGTTGGCGATTGCTCAGTCCCCAGCGTGAAAAGTCAAGTTCCATAGCTTTCTTTCTTACTTACAGGAGTCCTCCTACGTTAGCCTTCGACGTCTTCTCTATTTCCTTCACGTGCTGGCCGTCTGTGAGGAAGCGCACACCTGCGGTGACGACCTTCTCTTGCGGCTTTAACCCTTCCAGCACTTGTATGTTGCCATCTAAGTCGATGCGGCCTACTTCGACGGAACGGCGCTTGACGGTACCTGCATTCGGGTCGAACACAAAGACTGATGTTTGCCCGTCTTTCCTGTCAATGGCGGTGGTGGGAACGGTGACGCCATCCACCTCGTTAGGCGCGTAGTACGATACATATACCATAGTGGACATGCCTGGCGTTATCTTTTGATGGTCGTAACCTCCCTTGATGCGAAGCCGTGCAGCATAAAGCTGAGTTGCGTTTGCTTCTTTGCTGACACGAACGATTTCGAGGGGATACACTTTGCCAGGCGTCACGTCGAAGGAGCAGGTCGCGCTGAGCAAGTCACTCTGCCGGGCGTAATCGCTTGCAGGGACATACACTTCGATCTCCACATCGCCTGCATTAAACATCGACACAATGGGCATTCCAGCGCTAACGGTTTCTCCCGACTCGTGCATTTTGTTCTGGATGTAGCCGCTGATAGGTGCATAGAGGCGTGTGTCGGCAAGCTGGTTCTTGTGATGTGCCAGCTTTTCGGTGATTTGTTGCAGGCCGTAGCGAGCGCGGTCGTAGTTCGATGCCGTTGTGCCATTTTCTTCGTAGAGAGCCATCACCCTCTCAGCGTCCGCTTTGATTTGCTCGTATTCGGCTTGTGTGGCGGAGAGTTGCACTTGATAGTCGCGAGGGTCCATTTGGGCGATGAGCTGTCCTTTCTTTACATATTGCCCTTCCTTGACGTAGATGCGTTGAATGGGTCCGCTCACGCGAAAGGCCACGTTCACTTCCTCCGAGCTCTTCGTCTTGCCAGGATAGCTCAGTTCTGCAGCATCACTTATTCGCTCGGCTTGTGCGATTTTAACATACTGAATATCTTCTTCCGTCCCTTTTTTAGAGTCGCTGCAAGAGGTGAGCAGCGTGAATGCGACAGCCAGAGTTGCCGCCATTAATTTTGAAACCTTTTTCCCAATCATAACGAGATGGTTATTTTAAAAATGTGGTGTCTTCAAACTTCACGTGTGACGTTGTCGATTATCACGTGTGACGTTGTCGATTATCAC
>JAGCXU010000025.1 GCA_017961145.1 Bacteroidaceae bacterium
AATGTGACCAGAATGTGGACAAACGGCGACATTTTGTCAGTTCATAAGTCATAGTTATGAGTTCATAGTTTTTCCTTGTTCGCTTAACCTTTAGGCGAGCCCTAACTATGAACTATGAATTATAAACTATGAACTAAGAAGCGCCCGTCTGCCAAAGAAGAAACGTGAGATGCCTACAAGGTCCATCAGACGGGCTATCAGGAGGCTTCCCATCACACAAAATGCGAGGGAAACTGCCAGGAAGAGGATTCCAGTCGGGTCGAACTTGAGATAGGGGACAAACTGCTTGCACAGAACCGTAAAGATGGGCGAGAAGACGTAGAGCATCAAACTGTTTCGGCCCAGGAATAGGAAGGCTTGATGGAGTCTTTCGGGCAAGTGTCTGTATATGGAAAGCAGGGAGGAAATGGCGAAAAAGGTAATCAGGGCTCCGTTCAGACTTGCCTGATTGGGATTGTCCGAGAAGCAGGCCAGCAGAGCAAAGACAATGATGCTGAGCCTTGTAGGCAGGAAAAACATCAGGAAATTCGTGCCGCTCTGGCGAAGAACAGCTCCTGCCAGGAAGTAAAGGGCAGAAGAAAACGACAGAATCCCCAATCCCCGAGCTATAACATAATAGGCTATGCCAATCAGGATGAAGCGTGTCGCCATCCCTCGCTCCACATTATTATATATAAAATAGTACAGCGCTCCACAAAGGATGATTGCGTGCAAGTACCAATACGGGCCGAGAGGATGCAGGAAAAGGTGCTTGAGATAAACCCAAGTAGTGAGGTGTTCGATGTGCTCGTTAATGGGAAGAATCGAAGCCATATAGATGTATCCGCTCTCCATAACGACATAGGGAACCGCCAGCCAAAGGAGAGTCTTCAGGAAATCCTTGGGCTCCTTGCTGATGTTCATCAGGTAACCCGAAATGAGCAGGAAGCCGGGCATGTGGAAAGAGTACACCACCTGCTTGATGTCGGGGTGCAACTGTTCGAACCACACCAAGTGGAAACTGATGACGAGCAATATCAGAACGCCCTTCAGAAAGTCGATTTCCTTGATTCGCGGCATAGGTCCTTTTCTTTTACTTCTTCAGTCCTTCGATGGCTCTCCTTAATGAAGGTGTGAGTGCAGGGATGCCGTGAGAGGTGGCATACGCTTCGAGAGCGTCGAGTTTCATGACTGCAACATATTTTTTCTTCAGTTCCTGCTTCTTCTCCTTGAAGTCTTTTGTGTCGATGTAGGCATGCTCGGTAGCGTAAGTCTCGATGATGAGCTTCATGCGACCCTTGCTGCCGTTCCATTCCCAATGGTCCGAAGACATCACCAGGTCTGCAGCTGTTGCGTTCCCATCCTCGTCGAGATCGAAAGCTACGTTGAATTCGTAGTCGTATTCCCTCTTTTCGCGGGCCTTGAGCAACCTGTCTTGTCCGAGCCTTTTGTTGCGATACATCTGCATCTTGCCAGCATCGAGCGTCATGTGCACTTCGTCCTTTTCGGTCTCGATGAAGCCCACGGTGCCTTCCGGATTGCTGACTCTTTGCCTTCCCTTGCCTTCATCGGTCACCGTCACGAAGTAGTAGTTTCTTACTTTGCCGCCCTTCACGAGGTCGATTGCCCCGCCTTTGCGTAACTTGCCGGCATGGAACTCCTGTGCCCTTGCACCCCAGGTGATGCTGGCACCCGTGCTAATGCTGAACTCGCCATAGCTTTGCGTGTAGCCTCCGGACTTGATTTTCTTCTTCTCCACATCGTAGGCATTGGGCATGATGCCAGCCAGATAGTAGCGAAGAGAGTCGTTGGCGAAGGCATAGACCCTGTAGTAAGTCTCCACGTAGATGAGCGGCTTGGGCTTCACCACGATTTCTGCGAGGCTGTAATCCAGGTCTTCCATCATGACTTTGCCATTGGTAAGCGACGCCACATCCACGAGCTTCGACTTGAAGGCCACGTGCGTGAGGAGAACTTTCTTTGCTCCCTTCACGTCGAGAATCGTTCCGCTCAGGTTGGTCGTGCCAATCATATTGCCGTCCTCGCTGAGGACAGTTACCAGATGAATGCCGTTGCCTTCGTTGTCGACAACAGTTATCTTCTGGGCTTTCACACTTAATGTCATCAACAGGAGTGCTGCAAGGGTAAAGAGACACTTCTTCATAAAAACAATCTTTATTTGCTGCAAAGGTACGAAAAATAGTTCATAGTTCATAGTTCATAGTTCATAATTATTTACTACCTTTGCAGAAGAAACCATACAAAACACGATATTATGACCAAGCGAACCCTCTTATTTTTCATTTTTCACTTTTCATTTTTAATTCTTTTTGCTCAGACAATCAGCATCACGACTGACCATACGCAACTGGTCCTCAAGGTGAATTCCCAGAAACGGCTCTGCCAGACTTATCTTGGAGAACGCCTCTCTGGCCAGACCGACCTTTCTGGGCTTTCCATGCCCCAAGCCGGGTTGAGCAGTTCAACCATCAAGGGCCTTGAGGTTTACCCTGTAATGGGCACGGAGGACTACTACGAGCCGACCTTCGAGATTCGTCACGCAGACGGGAATCCCACTTCTGTCCTGAAGTATGTAAAGCATTCGCAGCAGGGAAACGAGACTTCCATCCTGCTTCGCGACGAGGTTTATCCAGTCGAGGTGACATTATATTATAAGGTGTTTCCTGAGGAAGACATCATCCAGCAATGGGCTGAAATCAAGCACGATGAGAAGGGAAAAGTCCTTCTTGGCCGCTATGCTTCGTCCATGCTCTATTTCGAGGCTCCCCAGTACTACCTGACCGAGTTTTCGAGCGACTGGGCAAAGGAGATGCAGATGCTCAGCCAGGAACTCCAGTTCGGCAAGAAAGTGGTCGATTCCCGCCTTGGAACCCGGGCAAACATGATGGCTCAGCCCTTCTTCGAGGTTGGAATCGGAAGTCCTGTCAGCGAGAATGATGGCACAGTTTTGATGGGAACACTTGGCTGGACGGGCAATTTCCGCTTCACGTTCGAAGTGGACAATCAGCACATTCTCCGAGTCGTGAGCGGCATCAATCATGATGCTTCCACCTATCTTCTGCAGAAAGGCGACATTTTCAGAACAGCCGATTTCTTCTTCACACTCGCCAAAGGAACTGGCGAAGGCAGTCGAAGGTTCCAACGATGGATGATGAATCATCAACTCCACAAGGCCAAGGACGACCGAATGACGCTCCTCAACAACTGGGAGAACACTTATTTCGACTTCAACGAGGAGAAACTGGTGGAGCTTTTCGGCGAGGCAAAGGACTTGGGCGTTGACCTCTTCCTGCTCGATGACGGTTGGTTCGGCAACAAGTACCCCAGAAAAGACGACCATGCAGGCTTGGGAGATTGGCAGGTGACAAAGGACAAACTGCCTCAAGGCATTCCCTATCTCGTCAAGAAAGCCAAGGAGAATGGCGTCGCCTTCGGCATTTGGATAGAGCCCGAAATGGTCAATCCAAAGAGCGAACTCGCGGAGAAACACCCCGATTGGCTCATTCAGTTGCCTTCCAGAGAGACCTACTATTTCCGCAACCAGATGGTTCTCGACCTCTGCAACCCAAAGGTTCAGGACTTCGTGTTTGGCGTAGTTGACAATCTGATGCAGGAGAATCCCGAAATACGCTTTATGAAGTGGGACTGCAACTCGCCCATCACCAACATCTATTCCCCATATCTCAAAGAGAATCAGGGCAATATCTATGTCGATTATGTTCGCGGACTCTACAAGGTGCTCGACCGTGTGCAAGCCAAGTATCCTGACCTTTATATGATGATGTGCTCGGGTGGAGGAGGAAGGTCGGATGTGACGGGACTCCGTTACTTTACCGAGTTCTGGTGCAGCGACAATACCGATCCCATCGAACGGCTCTTCATCCAGTGGGGTTACTCGCAGTTCATGCCCGCCAAGGCCATGTGTGCTCATGTGACGGAATGGAACAGAAGGGCCAGTATCAAGTTCCGCCTTGATGTTGCATTCCAGGGAAAGTTGGGCTTCGACATCGGTTTGAAGGGACTTTCGAATGATGACCGCCAGTATTGTCGCGAGGCTATCAAGGAGTACAAGCGTTTGAAGGAAGTCATCTGGTCGCCCAATCTCTACCGACTCGTCTCGCCTTATGAAGGGCAACATTGTGTCGTTCAGCGCGTTAACGATGCAAAGAGCAAGAGTATCGTCTTTGCTTACGACATCCATCCCCGTTATGGAGAGCTTCTCCTGAACACCCGTCTCCAAGGGCTCGATGCAGATGCGAAGTATCGCGTAAAAGAGATTTGCCTGATGCCTGGCAAGCAAAGTTGGCTTCCCTGCAACGACAAAGTCTATACAGGCGACTATCTGATGAAGGTCGGCATCAAGGTGACTTCAGCCAACGACCTGGTGAGCCACATCATAGAGGTAACTAAAGAGACAACAGACAACTGACAACAGACCTTCCGCGACTACAATCGCGCCTTGGTGCAAGAGCATCCAAGAACTGACAATAGACAACAGACAAAACAATTATCTTTATATGAAAAAACTTGCTCTTCTATCATGTTTCCTGCTCGGAGCGTTGGCAGGACAGTCACAGAACCCTTATCTCCCCCTGTGGGAGCATCTTCCAGACGGTGAGCCCCATGTCTTCGAGGACCCTGACAACCCGGGGAAGTTGCGTGCCTACATCATCGGTTCGCACGACACACACTATTCCGAATACTGCGGCAACGACATCCGCATGTGGTCGGCTCCGGTGGAAGACCTGAGCAAGTGGCGCGACGAAGGCCCCATCTTTACTTGGTTTGTCAACGGACAATGGGATACGATGTTCGCCCCCGACCTGGTGGAGACCGTTGACCGACAGACGGGCAAGAAAACC
>JAGCXU010000026.1 GCA_017961145.1 Bacteroidaceae bacterium
CCAAGAATCTGGTTGTTGTTGGAGTAGTCAGCAGCCAAACCGCCGCCTTTGGATTCCTGAATCAGTACGATGAGGCACATAAGAATGGAGGCCAGCACAATCAGGATTACGATAGATGTGTACATATTATTTGTGTTTGTTATTTATGATTAGTTTCTCTAGAAATCGAATTTGGTCTGCAAAGTAACGATTTTTTTTTGGATATTTCAAGGAAAGTTGCCTGATAATTTTCACTGCGTTCTCATATTTGCCTTGTTTTATGTAAATTCCAGCCATTATTTCAGTCAGAATTTCATTATTTTCGTCATTTTGCGACTTTTGGCTTTCTTCTGCGGATTCCTCTTCGTGTTCGTTTTCTATGTTGTCGTTAAGAACGATTCTGCCAGTTTCATTCTCCAAGAAGTCCTCAACAACTCCACCGCCATTCATGGGCAATGCTTCCTGCCTTTGCGCACCTTGTTGGCTTTCGCGTTGAAGGAGATAGCCTATATAATCCTGTGCCGCATCGATGGGATGGCTGACAGGAGTGACGGGAATCTGTGTTTCGAGGAAATTGTCGATGAGGTTTACTGTGCGAGAATTTGCAGTATCAGTCGTCTCTTCATAGCGTTTGTGTTCCTCTGCTTGCAAGTAGTGTGGTTCCTCCGTCAAGCGAAATATGGCTTCACGATCTGGCACAAGGATGGCTGTGCGTCGCAAAGTTTCATCGTAAGCAGGGTCGTGCTTCTTGTAGAGGGCTTGCAGAAGCAGGATGCGGGCAATATGGAAATATGGATACTCCTGTGTGAGCGCTTGCAATTGGGCAATTGCATCGTTGTCGATTGAGTCGGGTCGTCGGATATAATCTATGATATGTCGTTGCATATTGTTCGTTTGGGTTTACCAGTTGGCAACAGTAGCATTGAAGATTTGGTCGGTAATGTCTTTCACCATTTGTGTGACAAGTTCTTCCTGAACAGCATTGAGTTGCTGCGATGCATCGTATTCCGCGGTTGCAGAGAACTGTCTCTCGAAATCGTCGGTATGCTTCTTGTTGTTAACAAAGCGGACATTAACTGTCATCTTGAGTTGTACCTGACTGCTATAGCCACTGCTTGAGATGCCTTTATTGAATTGATCGAAGGCAACGATTTCGCCTGCGAGTTGGAGGTCACCATTCTTTTTGACTTGTTTCAGCTTTGTCTGATTGGCATAAATCTCCGTGATCCTGTTTTGGAAAATGCTTTGCATTGGCGCCCAAACATAAGCGCTTCGAATGGGGAAATTGTCTATCTGAATGGTTTTCGTCGTTGTATAGTCGATGCTGGCACCATTGAAACTATAGCTGATAGTGCAGGCAGAGACAAGTATGGCAAGCAAAAGCAGTAGGAGAGAATGCCTTCTATTCATCGATTCCATAGGCTTTTATCTTTCTGTAAAGTGTTCTTTCGCTAATGCCAAGCTCTTCGGCAGCAAGTTTGCGCTTGTAGTGATTGCGTTGGAGGGCAAGTAGGATGTTTCGCTTCTCCATGTCTCCGATGTTGAGCGTATCGTCATCTACAATCTCTTCGGCAGTCGGGATGTCCAACTCTTCTGGTTGCGAATGCGGAGTTTTCTTCTGTGCAGAAACGGGAACGGGTAATGTGGTGCCGACAGGAGCCTCATGCCAATTGTGTCCTTGCAGCTTTTCTTTGAGTTCTTGCACTTCAGAGCGAAGCTCGAAGACTGCATGAGCCAGGATCTTTATCTCTTGTTCATAGTCGTGCTGGGAGCCTGAACTGCTTCCTCCAATTGTGGCAATGCCTGTATCTGCATCAGAATTCGGCGTGATACCATGCTTTGCAAGCATCTCAGGCGTGATGCTTCTGCTCTCGGATAGGATGCTGAGTTGTTCCGTAATGTTGCGAAGCTGACGTATGTTGCCTGGCCATTTGTAGGAATTGACCACTTCTTCTGCCTCAGGTGTAAGGCGAATAGGCTCAGGAATATTGTAGCGTTGTGCTGTATCGAGCGCGAATTTTTTGAAAAGAAGGACAGCATCGCCTTGTCGTTTGCGCAAGGGTGGTATTTTGATGTTGATGGTGCATAGACGATAGTATAGGTCTTCGCGGAAACGTCCTTGCTTGATGGCATTGGGAATGTCCACATTAGTGGCAGCGACGATGCGAACGTCAGTCTTTCTTGGCGTGCTGCTACCGACTCTAAGGTACTCGCCTGTCTCGAGAACTCGAAGCAGTCTTGCCTGAGTGCTTAAAGGCAGTTCGCCCACTTCGTCAAGGAAAAGTGTGCCTCCATTAGCTGCGCCAAAGTAACCTTCATGCTCTCCAATGGCACTGGTAAAAGCGCCCTTTTCATGTCCGAAGAGTTCGCTGTCAATGGTGCCTTCAGGAATAGAGCCGCAGTTGATGGCGATGTATGTCTTGCCTTTGCGCTTACTGTGGTCGTGGATGATGCGTGGAATGATTTCTTTACCCACACCACTCTCTCCTTGAATCAGTACGGAAAGGTCTGTAGGGGCAACCAGAACGGCTGTGGCAAGGGCTTCGCGAAGTGCTTCATTTCGCCCTACAATACCATAGCGGTTCATCAGTGACTGCATATCTGAACTTGTGCTCATGATGCTTTTTCTGTGTTGTCGTTGTTGTTAGCTTGAGGAAGTTCATCCTTCTTCCTGTCTTCGCGCTTGTCGCGGAAGAGTTTGGGCAGGACATTTTGTCGAGCTTCATCGTAGAAGGCACGGTTACGGATGATGTCAATAGCTGTGTAGAAAGGATGGGTTAGCCATGAAACATCAGCCACGCCCTCGTCTTCATTCGTTTGGACAGGCTGATAGATGGCTGTCACAACTGCTTCTCTGCCTGCAAAGTAGCGAACAGGTGCTTTCGCCATAAGTTCTGTGACAATATGTTGTGCCAGAGCTTTGTCCGTCGTGATGATGCCATCAAAGTGCCAAGCCGTGTCTTCTATCATAATTTGCTCAACGGTATAAGGGCCATAGGTGTTGATGCCTTGTTCTGTCGTGACTTGAGTTGCGAGGTCGGGGTTCTGCATGGCACTTTCCTGTACAATAGCAATGCGAGGTATTTGCAGACCTAAGTCGCGTTCAAGTATGTCGCGAAGTTTGATGATATCTTCTGCGTTTGGCTCTTTGTCGAGCACGGCGATGTTAGTCTTGTCTGTCACGATAATCTCGAAGGTACCTGAAGGGCATTTGGGTTCTTGAGTTGCAAGCACCAACGCATCAACTTTTCCTTCGTCAAGTTTGCGATAGGCAGTTTCCTCGTCTAGCTCGACTGGAGTGCAGAGTTCGAGCATTGCTGGGTCGCAACAGACCTGACGAACAAAGTTGTTGCTTATGTCGTCAGTGCCAGTTTGCGTAATGGCTATCTTGAGTTTTTCCATTTATGTGACTTGTTTTGTCGTGGTCTGTTATTTGGGTTATGCAGTTAAGTTTGTAAACGTGGCACGTTATGTTGACAAAGTTAACACGTTAAGTTGGCGAAGTTAACACGTTACGTTTGCAAAGATGGCGTGCTTAGTTTTTAGCCCCTCCCTTTGAAGTGGATTCGGATGGCGTTTGAGCTTTCTCTTCTTCCAGTCCTGTGTCGATGAGCGAGTATTGTTCTTGAGGAAGTTGCAGGGTGTAGAGCGAACCCTCGAGTCTGCGAATGAGGCCGCGTTTCATCTTCTCTGGAGCATAGACGAAGCCTTCGACGACTACGACGCGATTTGTCTCAATGTCTACACGAGAGTGGCTCACGAAGGGACCTCCCATGCAATCATTCTCCATATACCAGAGGCCTCGCATCTCCATCGCGTAACTATTGTGTACATTAATAGGCTTGACGATTGTGCAGAGTGAGTCTGTCTTCATGTACATGCCTTTTTTCTCGCCTGGAAGATTTACTTTCATTACAGAGTCGCGCTTAGCCACCATGTATTCCTTGTTGAAGGTTTCTGGGCCTTCATAAGGGTAGCTATACATGCAAATGTTCTCCAATCCGCTTGCTGTATTGTTGCTTGTCCAGAAGAAGTGGTCGCCTTTCTTGTAGCTGGTCAGTTCCTTTGGAGCATGGAAGCGACAGGCAAAGATTTGCCAAGCAAGGTCGTAGGTCACCTTCGAGTATTTCTTTTCCAATTCCTTGATGAGTCGATTCATCTCGGAGCGAGTCAGAAAATCTATGACCTCCTGCTTGTGGTCGATACAGAACTGCTGGAAGTCCTCCAGGCTGGGGCTGTTGATGGTGAGCACAATTTGGTCCATCGCATACTTGTTGCGCATAAAACGCATGCCAGTACGAGAGTACTGCGTCTTGTCAATGTTGACTTGAATGATATTGCGGAAGATGCTGAAGTTTGCGCTTAGGTCTTTCGGCTCAATTTGTGTGATGTGGAAAGAGCGCTCACTCTGTGGCAGACAAGGTACGTCGGTGTCGAGAATATCGAACAGGGCACGACCTGCAGGAGCCTCCCAAGTCTTGTTGTCGAGCACGACAAGCACCTCATAAGGTCGTCCGCTAGCTTGCGGGAAGAATTGTTCCTTCTGGCAACTGATGAAGAGAAGCATGCAACAAAGTGCTGACAGAGAAAGGATGTAGTGTCTCATAGTCCTATATATTTTTCATTGTTTCGTTATTTCATTTCTGCTTTTAGCATGTAGCAACCCGCAAGCTGCAAAGATATCTTGTCCTCGACTGGCTCGTATGGTGGTTGTCACGCCATGCTTTGTCAGGTAGTCTCGCAACCAGATCATCTTATCTTCCGAAGCACCTTTGTAGGGCGTGTCCGGTATCTCGTGGAAGCGAATCAGGTTGACGCGGCACTCTATTGGCGAGAGCAGACGCACCAGTTCCTTCGCATGCCTTTCAGAGTCGTTGAGTCCGCCGAAGACGATGTACTCGAAGCTGAGCCTGCGCTGGTGGCTCCAGTCTTGACTGCTGAGTAGTTCGAGAAGTTCACGTGTGTCGTTGGTCTTCTCAGCAGGCATGATTGCCAAACGCTCTTCGTGAAAAGGATTGTGGAGGCTTATGGCGAGATGGCAGTCGCTCTCCTTGAGGAAGCGTTCCACGCCTTTCCTGATGCCGACAGTTGAGACCGTGATGCGCTTCGGACTCCATGCCCAGCCGTTCGTGTCTGTGAGTAGTGACGTGGCTTTCAGCACAGCATCGAGGTTGTCCATCGGCTCGCCTTGCCCCATGAAGACGATGTTTGTCAACTGTTCGCTGCCTGGCACAGAATAGACTTGGTTCAGGATGTCTGTAGCTGTGAGGTTGCCTCCGAAGCCTTGCCTGCCAGTCATGCAGAAGCGGCATCCCATGCGACAGCCTGCTTGACTGCTGACACAAAGCGTTGCTCTGTCACCATCGGGAATGAAGACGCACTCGACCTTCTGCCCGCTTTCTGTAGGAAAGAGATATTTTGCAGTTCCGTCGATGCTATGTTGAGCGTCGCAAGGCAGCACACAACCTATCTCGAAGCGCTCTTCGAGAGCCGACCTTCCTTTTAGCGATAGGTTGGTCATTTCGTTGATGCTCCTGACGTGTTTGCCGTAAATCCATTCCGCCATTTGCTTTGCTGCAAAGCTGGGCAGTCCCACCTCTGTGGTGACGGCTTTCAGCTCATCGAGTGTCATGCCAAGCAGCTTTTTCTTTTCCATTAGGCGCATATTACACCGCAAAGTTACATTATATTATGTAATATGAAGGCATGCAAGGAGAAAAAGTTGTCTTTTTTCACTTCTTTTGCATGAAAATCGCTAGAGTTTAGGAAACTTTTACTATCTTTGCGCAGTAAATGTACTAAAACTAATTGAACCATGAACATCAAACAATTCTCTGCCGTCCTTTTTGCGGCAATCCTCTTCAGTATCACTTCTTTGGCACAAAGTCTCAGTCCCAGCACCAAGTATCATTGGGACAAGGGAACTCTCATCGTTGATACACCCACTCGTCCTGCCGGACAGCAACATGTCCTCGGTCTGACGGCTCCCAAGATGGCTACTGTTCGCGTGGCTTTCGTAGGTTTGGGTATGCGCGGCCCTGGAGCTGTCGAGCGCTTTACTCATATTCCCGGCATTCAAATAGTTGCGCTTTGCGACTATGTGGAAGCTCGTGCAGAAGGCTGTCAGAAGTACCTCCGCAAGGCAGGCCTGCCGCCAGCAGACATCTATAGTGGTGAGAAGGGTTACGAAGAACTTTGCAAGCGTCCGGACATCGACCTCGTCTATGTAGCAACGGACTGGGACCATCATTTCCCCGTTGCCAAGTGTGCCATGCAGAACGGTAAGCACACGGCCATAGAGGTGCCCAGCGCCATGAATCTCGAGCAATGTTGGGAGCTCATCGATCTCTCTGAGAAGACGCGCCTGCATTGCATGATTCTCGAAAACTGCTGCTATGACTGGTACGAGCTCAACACGCTCAACATGGCGCAGCAAGGCGTCTTTGGCGAGGTGATTCGAGGCGAGGGTGCTTACATCCACAACCTCGACGACTTCTGGGATTACTACTGGAAGAATCCCGATGGCAGCGACCCGGACAAGCTTGGCTGGCGCATGAAGTACAACATGGAGAATCGTGGCGACGTCTATGCTACGCATGGACTCGGTCCCGTCGCTCTCGCCATGAATATCCATCGCGGAGATCGTTTCAAGACGCTCGTTGCAATGGATACCAAGAGTGTTCACGGCAAGGAATATGTCGAGAAGAAGACCGGCAAGCCCTGCAATAACTATCGTAATGGTGACCAGACGACAACCCTGATGCGTACGGAATTGGGCAAAGTTGTTGAAATCCAGCACAACGTGATGAACCCGCAGCCTTACAACCGCCTTTATAAGCTGACGGGTACGAAGGGCTATGCCACCAAGTATCCCGAGCAGCACTATGCCCTCGACAAGAGTCAGCTCACAGCCAGCGGTGTGGCTCCGAAAGTGGACGACCTCAGCAGCCACGGCTTCCTGCCGAAAGCCGAGCAGGATGCACTTGTAGCTAAGTACACGCACCCCATCATCAAGAAATACGGCGAGATGGCTCAGAAGGTGGGTGGCCACGGCGGTATGGACTTCTTCATGGATGCGCGCCTCGTCTATTGCCTGCAGAATGGTTTGCGTCTTGACATGGATGTTTACGACCTCGCTGAGTGGTGTTGCCTTGCAGAGCTTGGTACGCTCTCGATGGACAACAATTGTTGCGCCGTAGAATTCCCCGACTTCACTCGTGGTTATTGGAACATCCAGAAGAGCTTCCAGTTCGATTGGGCAAGTCCTGCCGAAGAAGCCGCTGCCGAAGCTGCTGCCATTGCCAGCACCGAGGCTCAGAAAGCCCTTTGCGCTAAGAAGAAGTTGTGGGAGAAGTACGACAAGGCAAAAGAGAAGGCCGCTAAGAAGGCTAAGAAATGAAGCCCTCCTCTAACTCCCCCTGGGGGAGGAAAGCTTCCTTGCGCCAATACATTAGGGCGCAGAAAAGGCAACATACCGCTGCTCAACTTGCGGCGATGTCGGATGAAATAACTAACAGAGTGCTTGCTTCTGCTTGGTGGCAGGAGGCAAGCACTCTGCTGCTATATTATCCTCTTGCCGACGAAGTGGATGTCAGACGGCTGATTCGTGAGGCCTTTCAGAACGGAAAGAAAGTGCTTTTGCCAGTCGTGAAGGGCGATGAGTTGGAACTTCATCTCTACGAAGGCGAGGAGTCTTTGCAGGAGGGAAGCTTTGGCATCATGGAGCCGACGGGAGAGACATTTGCTCCCCAGAACTACGGCGAGATAGATTTAGCCATCATTCCAGGTATGGCGTTCGACAGGGCAGGGCATCGGTTGGGGCGCGGAAAGGGCTATTACGACCGCCTCCTGCCCAAACTCTCAAAGGCTCGGCTGACGGGCTTCTGCTTCCCCTTCCAGCTTTTGGACGAGGTTCCAAGTGAGCCTCACGACATCCTTGTCGGAGACGTGGTTTGCTAACATCCTCAACAACACACGTGACATTCGCAAACTACACGTGCCACATTCGCAAACTACACGTGCCACATTCGCAAACTACACGTGCCACGTTTGCAATCATAACGTGTTACGTTTACAATCATAACGTGTTACGTTTGCAAACTAATGCTTTGTCATTTCACGCCCTTGCCTATTGCCCCAATTGCCTCAAGCGTTTACCTGTCTCCGCGTAACTTGTTGAAAACGTACACACCCGTTAGCAGGGGAAATGACTTTTCGAGAAAAATTCGCACAAAGTCTGAATACTTCTGCTCGGAAAAGCACAGATAAATTTGGAATTGTGCTCGTTTTTCCGTAACTTTGCAGCAGAAAAGAGATTATTTGTTCAGTATTAACTTAAACTTTTAGCGTTATGAACGAAGAATTCAAGACTGGTATGATGGTCGACGAGACGATGAAGGCCGACCTGCGCAGCTCCGCTAAGTGGGCGAAGTTCCTCCTTATCCTCCAAGCCATCAGCGTGGTGGTTATCATTGGCCTTGGCATTGCCATGATTGTTCTGGGCGGCAAATTCCCAAGCATGATGCCTGCAGAAGCAACTCCTTTCGCAGGAAGTGTGGGAATCGCTGTGGGAGCCTTCTATGTGCTTCTTGGTCTCATCCTGATTTATCCGGTTGCAAAGGGCTTCCAGTTCGCTAATGGTGTGAAGGCAGCCTGCAAGACCGGCAGCGAGGCTGAACTGGCTCGAGGCTTCGCTGGAATGCGTAGCTTCCTGAAGTTTTATGGCATCCTTGCCATCATTGCTCTGATTCTCTACGCCATCATTGCCATTTTCGGTGTCATCGGCTTCTGCGCAATGCAAGGCTCTTGCCCAGCATAATGCGGTAGTGAAGCGAACACTTATCACTCGAATTCTTGTCCTTCTCGCCTTGGGGTTCGTAACAGAATGCCTCAAGGCGCAGACGGACTATCCTGCTGTGCCTGATACAGTCAGGCTCCGCAGCCCTTTCTCGAAGGACGACCAGGCCGCTTTCCTCCATCCTGACCGCATCTTCTATCCCGAAACGTGGTTTCACTTCCTGAACGGCAGCATCCGTCGCGAAGGCATCACACGCGACCTTGAAGCCATTGCTGCATCGGGCATTCAGGGTGTGCAGTTCTTCCACGGGCAACAAGGCAATCCCGAGGACTGGCCAGGAACGGAGGAGCATGTGGAGTGCCTCAGCCCGAAATGGGAGTCGCTGGTCAGACATACGGCAGAAGAGGCTCATCGCTTCGGGCTTCGCTTCAGCCTGCAAACCTGTCCCGGATGGGCCATGAGCGGCGGACCGTGGATTAAGCCCGAACAAGCCATGCGCCATCTCAACTACTCCAGGACTGATGTCGTGGGAGGCAAGGAGGTGGAAGTCGAACTGCCTGTCCCTCAGAAGGAAGATTGGCGCGACTGGCGCGACATTGTCGTTCTGGCCTTCCCTGCTCCAGATGGCGATACTGGGACGTACTGCCAAGTGGAAAAAGTAGAGGCCGAGGAGCAGCAGGAAGAATGGCAAAAGCTTCTCAGAGGCGAGCCGAATGCCAGTTTCACCCTGCAGCCGACTGATGCCCAGAAGCCCCATCGTGTCCGAGTCAAGATGAAGGGTGGAGCCAAGGTGCGTTCCATCGAGTTCGACCCTATTGACCGATTTAATCATAATTTCTGCGTCCAGCCCGACATCCATCTGCGCATCATGACTCCTAGTCGGACCATCCTCCTCGATTCCGACTTCCCACGAGCCAACTGGCAAGACAGCGATAAGACGTTGACCTTCGCTCTGCCTGACCTCAAAGAGCAAGGCGAATACATCCTCGAAATCACTAATCTGCATTCGATGCGCATCTCGCGTCTGTGCTTCTCTACCGCCACCCGCGGACACAACTGGGAAATGGAAGCCGCTTGGACTTTGCGCCAGTTAATGCCGCTTCCAAAGGACATGAACGAAGACGGCAATGGGTTTGTCAGACGAGCTGAAATCGTTAATGTCACGGAGAAAATGACACCCGATGGAAAGCTCCGCTGGACGGCTCCCGAGGGGAAGTGGATAGTTCTTCGCATCGGTCACGTCAACACTGGACGCCGCAACGGACCTGCACCCGCCGAGGCAACGGGCTGGGAAGTCAATAAACTCGACACAGCCTATGTCGGCCATCAGTTCCGCAGCTACATTGGACGGCTCACGGACGGGCCACTGAAGGGACTTGTGAACAATATGCTGATGGACAGTTGGGAGTGTTCCTCGCAGACTTGGACGCGACATATGAGAGAGGAGTTCCAAAATCGTCGACACTACGACCTGCTCACCTGGTTGCCCACCACCTTCGGATGGGTCATAGACAGCCGCGAACAATCCAGCAAATTCCTCTCTGATTGGCGTCGTACTATCAACGAACTGTTCACCGACAACTTTTATGGCTACATGACTCGGCTTGCCCACGATAAAGGCATGACCGTCAGCTACGAAACTGCAGCAGGCGACATCTTCCCCGCTGATCCGATGGAATACTACAAATACGCCGATGTCCCAATGTGCGAGTACTGGCAGCCTTTCAGCAATTGGCTCGCCAATCACAACTACAAGCCTATTCGCCCCACGGCTTCGGCTGCCCATCTGTACGGGAAGCCACGTGTTTCGGCAGAATCCTTCACTTCTTTCGAACTAACTTGGGACGAGCACCTCAGCAGCCTTCGCGAAGTTGCAAATCAGAACATGGTGGAGGGCGTCACACATACCGTCTTCCACACTTACACTCATAATCCCGATGCTGACCGCTACTTCCCAGGCACTTCATTTGGCGGAGGCATCGGAACACCTTTCCTCAGAAAGCAGACATGGTGGCCCTTCATGCGCCACTTCAATACCTATTTGGCCCGTTGTGCCTTTATGCTGGAGAGAGGCTTTCCCGTGAGCACCGTCCTTTGGTACATTGGCGACGAGATAGAGCAGAAGCCCGACCAACATGCTCCTTTCCCCAATGGCTTTGCTTTCGACTACTGCAACACCGACGTTCTCCTGCACCGTATCAAAATAAAGAACGGACATTGGACGACGCCTGAGGGTATTTGCTATGATGTTCTCTGGGTTCCCGACACAAAACGCTTATTGCCTGAGACTATTAAGAAATTGCAGATGATGGAGATGCAAGGAGGTCGTATCATTAAGGATGTTCCTATCTCAGAGCTAGAAGAGGCCCTCGAAAAGCTAAGCTTCCGACCTGATGTTAAGCCGACTGAGTTGCGCTGGCTTCATCGTTGTACCGACAAAGCTGACTGGTACATGATTTGCCCACAGAAAGAGCAGGCGTTCAGTGGCGAGGTTTCATTCCGTCAGAAAGGTCGTGTCGAGCTTTGGAACCCGATGAATGGAAACATTCAATTGGCCGATGCTCAGGCAGAAGGCGACTTTACCAGGGTTCGACTCGATTTGCAAAGAGGCGAGATGCTCTTCCTCGTCTTCCGCCACGATGCAAAGCCCAAAAGCAAGAAGCCCGTCAATACAACAGAATTGGTGCCATTGAAGGAGTGGACACTTACTTTCCCTCAAGGTTGGGGTACAGACAAACCTCTTCACCTGACAGAACTGAAGGCCTGGAAAGACCTGCCGCTCAGCGATGAAGGGCGTGCTTTCTCAGGTACTGCCACTTATGAAACTTCTCTCCAAATCGACAATAAGAAGCGAGGCCAGCAATTTATGCTCCGTCTTGGTGAGGTGGAAGAGATAGCAGTGGTCAAGGTGAACGGAGAAGTCGCTGATACCCTTTGGGCTGCACCCTATCAAACCGACATTACGCCCTATCTCCGTCGTGGCAGTAATTCGATTATTATCGAAGTTACAAACACTTGGTTCAATCGCTTAGTTTATGATGCTGCTTTGCCTAAAGAGCAGCGTCGGACTTGGGTCATCAACGGCCCTTCGGCTAAGGAACCCTTGCGACCTTCAGGTCTCATTGGTCCTGTGGAGTTGGTCAAGAAACGATAACACACTTTAATGCACGAAACTATTGGTTAACCTTTCCAATAACTTCTCCAAGAGGCGCGGAAGGGCATAGCGGTCGAGGGCCTTTTCTTCGGTCCATTGCCCTTTTGCTTGCTTGTCGGCAAAGGGTAAGGTAAGGCAGTAGAAGTCGGCATGAAGGCGTTGATGGGTGAGTTGATGGCGAATGTTGGAGGCAACGAGTAGCAGCCTCCCTCTAACTTCCTTAAAGGGGAGAACTTTTTCCACTTCGGCCATTGTGAGAGGCTTCTCCGATTCTATCATTGGGAACTCGAAGAGTCCCTGCCAGATGTCGCCGCTTCCTCGACGTTGAAGGAGGACTTTTCTATCTTCTGTTCGTGTATAAATATAGGTAAAGTAGCGGTCGCGGATGGCAGTCCGCTTTGCTTTTACAGGCAGTTTATCCACTTGATGCTCTTTCAAGGCAACACAAGTTTCAGCAAGGGGGCAGGTCACGCAAAGCGGTGATGTGGGCTTGCAAAGGCAGGCTCCGAAGTCCATGATAGCTTGGTTGTAGAGGGCAGGGTGCTGGCGGTCGAGCAACTCGTCGGCAAGGGCGCGAAGAAGCTTCTTTCCTTGCGTCGTATCAATAGGCTCTGTGATGCCAAAATGGCGGGCAAGAACGCGCTGAACATTGCCGTCGAGTACGGCATAAGGCTTACCGAAGGCAAGGCTCATAATGGCGGCGGCAGTGTAGTCGCCCACTCCTGGCAAAGCCCTCACGAAACTGTAATCCTGCGGAAAACTACCAGCCTCAGTAATCTTTTGAGTCGCTTTGTGAAGGTTTCGAGCCCTGCTGTAATAGCCCAGGCCTTGCCAAAGTCGGAGCACTTCTTCCTCGCTTGCCTCAGCCAAACTCTGAGCCGTTGGGAACCGCTCGGCAAAGCGAAGGTAGTAACTCAGGCCTTGCACAATCTGTGTCTGCTGCAGGATGAACTCTGAAAGCATGATGAGGTAGGGGTCTTGAGTCCTTCGCCAAGGAAGGTCGCGACCATTTGCTTCGTACCATCGCTCTAATTGCGTTCCAAATGATGAAATCATGATGCAAAAGTACTGCTTTTTTGGCACGAAACACATCAAACGACAACTTTTTTTCAACAAAAACAGATAAAATCTTTCTCCTTTGGAAAAATAATTGTACCTTTGCAGTCCGAAATTATATAATTACACAAAATAGTACTAACTGTAAATACCTAAAATTATGCCAAACGGAAAGAAGCATAAGAGGCACAAGATGTCAACGCACAAGCGTAAGAAGAGACTGAGAAAGAACAGACATAAGAGCAAGTAAAAAGCTTCTCAGGCCTAAAGGTGACGTACTCAGTTCGGTCACCTTTTTTGTGAAAGAATGGAAGTTACCAGCGAACTCTACATCGACGTACAGCCGAAGAAAATCTCCATCGCTTTGACTGAGGACAAGCGACTGGCAGAGTATCAGGAGGAGGAACAGAGCGTTTCCTACTCCGTGGGCAACGTGTATCTGGCGAAAGTCAAGAAACTCATGCCCGGACTCAATGCCTGCTTTGTCAACGTAGGCCACGAGCGCGATGCTTTTTTGCATTACCTCGACCTCGGCTTGCAGTTCGCTTCCTATGCTAAGTACCTCAAGCAGGTACAGAGCGACCGCAAGAACCTCTACTCCTTTGAGAAGGCTTCTATGCTTCCTGACTTGCCTAAGGACGGTAGTGTGCAGACATCTTTGCAGCAAGGACAAGAGGTGCTTGTGCAAATCATCAAGGAGCCTATCAGCACGAAAGGGCCACGCCTGACTTGCGACCTTTCCTTCCCTGGTCGTTTCCTTGTTTTCACTCCTTTTGGCGACAAGGTTTCCGTTTCGACAAAGATCAAGAGCAGTGCCGAAAGAGCTCGCCTGAAGCAAGTCATCGAAAGCATTAAGCCCAAGAATTGTGGCATTATTGTTCGCACCGTGGCAGAAGGCAAGCGCACAAGTGAACTGGATGCAGAGATGAAAGTCCTCGTCGCTCGTTGGGAAGATATTCTTCACAAGGTTCAGCAAGCCAAAGAGCTGCCGACACTTGTTTATGAAGAAACAAGCCGAACGGTTGGCATGCTTCGTGACCTTTTTAATCCAAGCTACGAGAATATCTACGTCAACAATGCCGATGTCTATAAGGAGGTGCACGATTATGTCAGTCTGATTGCTCCTGATCGTGCTAACGTGGTGAAGCTCTATAAAGGCACTCTGCCCATCTTCGACAACTTCGACATCACTCGTCAGATTAAGTCAGGTTTCGGTCGTACCGTTTCGTACAAGCACGGAGCCTACCTTATCATCGAGCATACAGAAGCCCTTCATGTAGTGGATGTCAATAGTGGCAACCGTACTCGCAACTCCGAGAATCAAGAGGCAAATGCTCTTTCAGTCAACTTGGGTGCAGCAGAGGAACTGGCACGCCAGTTAAGGTTGCGAGATATGGGCGGCATTATTGTCGTCGATTTCATTGATATGAAGTTGGCGGAAGACCGCCAAAAGCTTTATGAGCACATGTGTGAGTTGATGAAACGCGACCGTGCTCGGCACAATATCTTGCCTCTCAGCAAGTTCTGCCTGATGCAAATCACTCGCCAAAGAGTTCGTCCAGTCATGGATGTTGCAGTCGAAGAGGCTTGCCCAACTTGTCAGGGAACGGGTCAAATCAAGAGCAGTTTCCTCTTCCACAAAGTCTTGGAGGGCAAGATAAAGTTCCTATATTACAGACTAGGCATGAAGCGCTTCACCCTTCATGTGCATCCTTATGTCGCCGCATACCTGAACGAGGGTCTTTTCAGCCTACGCAGGAAGTGGCAACTCAGGTATGGTTTGGGCGTTAAAGTCATTCCAAGCCAGAAGTTGGCATTCCTTCAGTACGAGTTCTACGACAAAGACGGGCAGGAAATCGATGTTAAAGAAGAAATCGAAATACGATGAAAGGGACTGTTTTCTGCTTGTTTGTTGCACTTCTTGCACTTTCTTCAACCTCTGTGCAAGCTAAAAAGGTGCGGACTTTGCGCCTCACATCTTATAATATACAACATGGCGCAGGTCTTGATGGCAAGATTGACCACGAGCGACAGGCAAAGATTCTGCGCAAGGCTCGTGCCCAAGTGGCTGCCATACAAGAGGTTGACAGCGTGACGAAGCGCAATGGCGGACTTTATTCTCTTGAGGAGATTGGCCGAGAAGCAAAGATGTTCAGCACCTTTGCCCCTGCCATCAACTTCCAGGGAGGCAAGTATGGCATCGGCATACTCAGCAAGAAAAAGCCCTTGAGCGTGCATCGCATCCCTCTTCCAGGTCGCGAAGAGCCCCGAATGCTCTTGGTTGCCGAGTTCAAACATTATGTTGTGGCCTGCACGCACCTCAGCCTGACCGACGAGGACCGCATGGCGAGCATCCCTATTATCCTCGAAGAGGCTCGCAAGTGGACGAAGCCTTTCATCCTGACAGGCGACCTGAACGACGAGCCAGGCATGCCTTTCTACAAGGAGATGCAGAAGCATTTCCTCTTCCTCAACCCGCCATACGACAAGACTTTCCCAGCCGATGCACCCAACATCTGCATAGACCACGTGGCTCTTTTCAAGTCTCTGCCGGAAGCGACACTTTCCTACTACCGCACTTGGGTAGGGGAGGAGGACTTTTCCGACCATCGTCCTCTTCATGCAAAGCTTGGTCTTTGGAAATGAACACTAAATGCACACTGCATTTCTTGCATGGTGTGCGGAATCATCATACCTTTGTGGCATCAAACCATTAAATGTTTTGTTATGAACAATCTCATTATTGAAGCTTGGCCGATGTGGGGAATGGTGACTGCCATTATGACCTGCGTGTATCTCTTTTGGCCGTCGAAGTACATGAAGAAGAATGAGTACGTAGCCTTCTTCCTTAGTTCCTTCAGTCTTTATTGGCTGCTGATGCTGCTTATACATATTTATATAGGCGGCTTCCGGCATGTAACACCTTTGTCGGGCAGCCTGTTTCTCGTGTGCCTCATCCCATGGATAACGGTCACCCACCTGCTCTATCCCTTCAAACAAACCAAGCGAAACCAGCAGTTCACCTTCCTCTCGGTGACTTTCACAAGTGTGATGCTGTTGCTCATTGCCCTTGTATGGATACTCGTGCAGTTCAGCAATATGTGAGAGGAGCGTTCCTCGCTTTCCTCCTCGTCTCTTGCTCCGACCATTCTTTTCGCGAGAAGTTGGTGCTTGCCGACAGCCTTTCTGCCACGAATGCCGACAGTTCTTTGGTCATCCTGAATGAGTTGAGAGCCAACAGCCCGAGCCTCAAGGAGAGCGACAGGCTGTATTTCGACTTGATTTGTCACAGTGCAAGGACCGAAAACTATCTCCGAAATGCTCCGAACGACACGCTTCTGCGGGCGCTTCTGCAGGAGCAAGAGCGCATCCTGACAGCATCATCAAGGCGTTCCGGCAGGGTTGTGGCGACGCTTGTTGCAGTTCTGCTGGGCTTGCTTCTCGTTGTAGGAATGTCAGCCTTCCGTTTTGCTTTGCGTCGGGAGGAACGCGAGCTCGACCGACAGAGGCAAGCGCTTTTCGCCGGCAAGCGTGTTAGCCAGATTGCCGCCTCGCCCGAAACGATGGCAATGCGCAGGCTTTGTTCTGCTGCGCAGTTGCCGACAGACGATGACTGGGTGCGCTTTCAAACCATGATTGACAGCCTCTCCGACGGGTTTTCCCATCGCCTGCTCTCCGCCCACAAACTCAGCGAGCAGGAACTTCGCGTCTGTCTCCTCATAAAAGTGCAGTTCAAACCATCTGAAATCGCTCTTCTGACGGCTCATAGCAAAGAGGCGATTACCTCTACCAGACGGCGTTTGTATAAGAAGATGACAGGCCTCGACGGCACGCCTGAAATGTTGGACGAACTCATACTCCACGCTTAGCTTCAAAACGTCACGTGTGACATTCGCAATCGTCACGTTTGATGTTTGGCAACGTCACACTAGTCATTTTGGTTCGTGACTAGAGACAGGAAAAGTTCATGGATGCGAGTGTCGTCGGTCAGCTCAGGGTGGAAGGCTGTGACGAGCATGTTCCCTTGTCTTGCTGCAACGGCTTTTCCATCGACGCGGGCAAGAATCTCGACCTCCGGACCTGCCTCCTCGATGTAGGGAGCACGGATGAAAGTCATGGGAACCTTGCCGATGCCCTTGAACTCTTCTTCCGTGTTGAAACTCCCCAACTGCCTGCCATAAGCATTTCGACGAGCCTTGATGTCCATCACATCGAGGTGATTTTTGTCGAGCATAATGAGTCCAGCACAGGTTCCGAGTACAGGAAGTCCTTCAAGAATGGCCTGTCGGATAGGTTCAAACAGCCCTTCATCCTTCATGATGCGCATCATGGCCGTGCTCTCGCCACCAGGAATGATGAGACCTGAGGCATCTTCCAGGTGCTCTCTTACTAGTATTGTCTCAACCCCAAGCTGTCGGAGCATCTGCTCATGCTCGGCAAATGCTCCTTGTAAGGCTAATATGGCAATCTTCATTTTCCGCGTTCTGCCATCAGCAGCTGAATCTCGCTTTCGTTGATGCCCACCATTGCTTCGCCGAGGTCTTCGCTGAGTGAAGCCAAGACGG
>JAGCXU010000027.1 GCA_017961145.1 Bacteroidaceae bacterium
CCGGGTAGAATTCTCATGGCGTTTGACTTCACATCCCACCATTCGAAAGCACTATCGGGCAAAGGAATGCTTACGGTCTTACTGCTTCCGGCAGCAACATCGACACGTTGAAAAGCTCTCAAAGTGCGGATAGGACCGTCAACGTCGCCTACCTTACTTATATATACAAGCACCGTTTCTTCGCCATCTCGCTTGCTTTTGTTGCTGATGGAAAGCGTTAACTTACCGTCTGCGAAACGCGGTTTTCCATACACAAACTTGCTGTAACTGAGGCCGTAACCGAAGGGGTAAAGCGGTTCACCACGGAAATAGCGATAAGTATGCCCTTCCATATTGTAGTCTTCGAAGTCGGGGAGTTGGTCCACATTACGATAGAACGTGATGGGCAGGCGGCCGCTTGGGTTGACGCGACCAAAGAGAACCTCAGCCACGGCTTGTCCGCCAGCCTGACCTCCATACCAAACTTGCAGAATGGCATCAGTGGATTGCTGTTCCGGAACAAGCCCCATTGCACTACCAGAGCAGATAGCAAGGATGACACGCTTGCCTGCTTTATGGAGCGCAGCGAGTATATCGCGCTGATCCTGAGGCAGTTCTATCATCGTTCGGTCACCTCCCTTGAAGCCTGGCTCATTGACATTCATCTCCTCACCCTCAAGGCGCGGCGAGATACCACCGCAAAAGATGACTGTCTTTGCACCTGACGCTGCTTCAACTTGCTGGTTCACATCCCTCTTCCAAGGAATTAAAGTCGCTGACGGGTTGATGGCTTTGATGCCTTCTGCCAAGGTGATTGTATGAAGAGGGAAGCCGTTATAGTTGCCCCACTGCATCTCCTCATCATTGGCATTCGGGCCCATAATGTAAAGTCCTTGTGTGTTGTTCTCAGAAAGAGGCAGGATGTTTTTCTCGTTTCGCAGTAGAACGATGCTTTTGCGGGCTGCCTCAAGAGCTAGAGCAGCGTGTTCTTCGCAGCAGAGACGACTGTCAGGAATCCTGTTCCAGGGATTGAGATGGGGGTCGTCGAAGTCGCCCAAACGGAAACGCGCCTCAAGCAAACGGCAAAGACTCTTGTCGATGGTCTCTTCCTTGATGCGTCCCTCTTTCACACCATCCACAAGGCTTCCATAACTGCCGCCGCATTCGACATCGGTTCCGGCAATCACCGCAGCACTAGTTGCCTCGGTCTTGCTCTGGCTGTAATGGTGTCCGTAATCTTTCCAGAAGTCGTCGATAGCTCCGCAATCGCTGGTAACCAAGCCATCGAAGCCCCATTCCTCGCGCAATATCTGCTGCAAAAGGCGGTCGCTACCACAGCAAGGTTTGCCCTCGAAACGGTTATAAGCACACATTACCTCAGCCACTTTTGCCTCTTTCACAAGGGCGCGGAAAGCATAGAGATATGTCTCGTGAAGGTCGCGAAGCTTGATGTCCTCTGCATTGAAGCGGTGACGGCTCCACTCAGGACCGCTGTGCACGGCATAATGCTTAGCGCACGCCAGCAACTTCTGATAGGGAGCATCGGCAGGTCCTTGCAGACCTCGTACCACGCTCTTGCCCATCACGGCCGTGAGATACGGGTCTTCGCCGTAGGTCTCCTGTCCCCTGCCCCATCGCGGGTCACGGAAGATGTTGATGTTCGGCGTCCAGAAAGACAGGCCCTGATACATTTCTCGCTGTGTCCCGAGACGATGCGCTTTGTTGTGCTTGATGCGAGCCTCATCGCTCACGGCTGTGAAGATGCGCTCCACAAGCAGCGTGTCGAACGTCGCAGCCATGCCCATCGTGATGGGAAAGACTGTGGCATTACCGTTGCGACCCACGCCATGAAGGGCTTCGCTCCACCACTGGAAGACTGGCACATCGAGTCGCTCAACGGCACGAGAGTAGTTCATCATCAGCCCAACCTTCTCGTCGAGCTTCAACCTGCCACAAAGGTCAAGGGCTCGCTCCTTGGGACTTAGCTTTGGATTCTGATAAGGATAAGGCTGCGCTACAGCCGACAATCCAAATAATACCAGGAAGGAAATCGAAATTAAGCGATGAAATGGACGATTTTGTGTCATAGTTATATGTTTTTTTTGCAAATATAGCAATAAATCTTCACATCGCTTCTTTTTTCGTCAAGAAAAGTGTACTTTTGCGAATGCTAAGGTAAAAAGTCTTGTTTTATGGCACACATTAAGCCGAAAGCGCTGCTGCTTTCCCTCCTTTGCTTTGCTGCGACAAATCTGCAAGCACAACAAACGGAACGTGCTGACTCGACTTTGATGCAAGAAGTGAGCATCAACGGACAACGTCAGCGCATCAGTTACCGACTCGACCGCCAGCGTGTCGATGCCTCGCAAGTGCTTACGGCTCAAGGCGGCACAGCCTTCGACGTGCTTCGTTCCGTGCCTGGCGTCGTTGTGGATGCCGATGGCGGACTCTCTTTTCGCGGCAGCCAGGAGTTCCTCGTCTATGTCGATGGCAAACCCTCGCCGCTCTCAGGCACCGAAGCCTTGCAGATGATTGGTGCTGCCAGCATCAAGGACATCGAGATTCTCACAACTCCTTCGGCCAAATACAAGACAGACGGCGATGTAGGCATTATCAATATCGTTACGAAACGAAGCGAAACGGAGGGTTGGGATATTGCCGTCAACGGAACAGCCTCAACTTGGAGGACGCTTTCGCTCGACACGAAAATCAACTATCGGACAGGACACCATAATATATATGTAGGCGGACAAGGCTCCGACATCCACAACAAAAGCCAGTTCGAGCAAGAGAAACAGACTTCGGCTAAAGGTACAACAGTCACGTCTTATGCAGATGGCACTCGCTTCCGCGACTTCCGAACCTACATAGGGCAAGGCGGCTATGAGTTCAACGACGGCTGGCACATGCTCAACATCGACCTGCAAGGCGGCAGAACCATCAATCCGAGAGGTGGCGACATGACCTATAAAACTCTCACCTCTACATCGTTTGCCGCTCCTTTGGAAGGGATGGAGGAAGCTCACGACCGCTACAAGTTGACAAAGAAACTCTTCCAAACTGCCATCGACTATACATGGAAACTCAACGAGCGAGGCGACGAAGTCAGCATCGCCAATCGCTTCCGTTATGACCGCTTCTCGGAGGAATATACCGAGAGCAACATGTTCGACATGAACGGCGCACGGCAAGAGGGTACTCGCGGCTATGAGACAGAGCATCATTGGGACTGCGACGGTGCCTTCGCCTACAAACTTCACTACCGAAAGCAAGGCACGCTGGAACTCGGCTACCAGTACACCACATACAGCGAGCACGGCGACTACCGCATCTGCTACTGGGACTTGCCGCAGCAGGCCTTCGTCTGGCAGGACAACCTCTACGCTCCTTTCTACTATCGTCGACAGACACATAGCTCTTATGCTCAGGTGAACGACCGCATCGGCCCTCTCCATTTCGATGCAGGACTGCGCATCGACCACCTCAAAGACGACATGGACTTGCCGACCATTACCAGTCGCCACAAGAAATATACCGAGTTCTATCCATCGGCGCACCTCGCATATACAACCAATAAGGCAGGCACCTTCACGCTAGGCTACTCGCGTCGGACCAATCGACCGGGAATCTGGAAGCTCGAGCCCTACATTACCTACGAGGACTACCACACGCGTATCATCGGCAATCCAGACCTTGAATCGGAGTACATACACTCGATGGAGGCGTCGTGGCGCAAGATGGTTGGCAACACACAACTGGTGCTGTCGGGTTATGCGAGGCGCGAAACGGGAGTAGTCGATTATGTCCGACGTGCCTATGATGCAGGTGTGACGCTCGACAGTATCATCAATGCCGGCAACGAGTGGTGCGAAGGGATTGAATTGCAGGTCACGACAAAGCCTACGCGCTGGTGGCAGCTTACGGCAAACGGATGCTTGTCCTTCCACAACTTCCGAGCCAAATACGAAGGCTGCACTAATACTCACGCCACCTCAGGCACGGCAGGATGGATTAACACATTCCGCCTGGCGAAGAACACCGCCTTACAGTTCGACGGACACTTTGTGGGTATGGAGCATCTCACGCAAGGCAAGGAGTCGTCCTACGTCTTTTTCGACCTTGCGGCTCGCCAGTCGCTACTGCAAGGCAAACTGCAGCTGGGCCTCGTCTGGCACGATATCTTCCACACAGCTCGCTACCATAGCATCCGCACTTCGTCGCTCTTGAGCAGCGAGACATGGGTGCGTCCAACCTATCCAAACATCGTCCTGAGCGTCTCCTATCGCTTCCGCCAACCTTCCACAAAAGCAAAAGAAGGCGCAATTAGCAAGGAAGCCGAGTTCGTGGGCAAAGACTTCTGAATTTACAACTTGACTAATTACAATTTACAGTTTCATTATGAAGAAAGCGCTTTTACTTATGAGCCTGTTGATGTCTATGTTTGCGATGGCTCAAAAGGCTGACAATCCCCTAAGGATTGGTGTTTCAGGTGTGGCTCATGGACATCTCTGGAACCTTATCAACGCTATGAATCGCGGTGACTTTGTCATCGTGGGTGTGGCTGAGGAGAACGACGACTTCCGCCAGCACAACAACCTCATTGGCCGTCTCCCAAAGGAGAAATTCTATGCCTCACTTCCTGAGATGCTCGACAAGGAGAAGCCCGAGGTCGTGGTCGATTACGGAAGTATCTTGCATCACATGGCTACGGTAGAGGCTTGTGCTCAGCGCGGCATCCATGTCATGGTGGAGAAACCGCTTGCTACAACCTACAAGCAAGCCCTCAAGATGCAGGAACTGGCAAAGAAGTATGGCATAAAAATCATGACTAATTATGAGACAACTTGGTACGCGACCAATCATCATCTCAAGAATCTTGTGGATAGAGGGCAGTTCGGAAAGGTTCATCGTATCGATGTCTATGATGGTCACCAAGGTCCGAAAGAGATTGGCTGCGACAGGATGTTTCTCTCGTGGCTGACCGATCCGAAAGAGAACGGTGGTGGTGCCGTCATTGATTTTGGCTGTTATGGTGTTAACCTTGCTACTTGGCTGCTCGATGGAGCAAAGCCCAAAAGCGTCTATGCTGTCTTGCAACAGAACAAGCCTGAGGTCTATCCGAAGGTGGACGACGATGCTACTATTCTCTTGGAGTATGATGGCTGCACAGTTCAAGTGATGGGCTCTTGGTGCTGGCCGATGAACAGGAAGGACATGTATGTCTATGGCTCAAAGGGTTATGCTTACCAACGCAATGGAAACAGAATGCAACTCCTTGTTAATGACAAGCAGGGCCGCGAGTTCAATGCTCCGAAACTCTTGCCTCCCTACAACGACTCCTATCGCTACCTGAAGGCTCTCGTCCGAGGTCAGATAGAGGAACAGCCTTCCGACCTCTCTGCTTTGGAGAATAATGTCTTAGTCGTCCAGATTCTCGAAGCAGCCATTCGAAGCGCCAAGACAGGGAAGGCTGTGAAGCTTTAGTTTAGAAGAGGAAAACACGGCCTGCCAAACTTCCAAACGTAACACTATACAATCGCAAACGACACACTATACGATTGCAAACGTAAAACGTTATGTTTGGCAACGACACTGGGGTTGTTTGGCCCTAATAACAAGAGGAGAGACTTTTGAGTCTCTCCTCTTTGGTAACCCGCTTGGGGCTCGAACCCAAGACCCCCACATTAAAAGTGTGATGCTCTACCAACTGAGCTAGCGAGTCAACCTAGATGCAAATTTTTCATTTGCGGCTGCAAAGGTACAAATAAAAATGAAAAATGAAAAATTATTTGTTTCCCTCTGCTTTTTGTTCTTTATCTGGTTGTTTTTGTATGTCTTTGTCCGTTTCTTTGAGGATAAATCGTCGATAATATGAAATAAGCAATGTCGTGAGAGGCAGGGCGATGATGAGTCCGATAATGCCAAGCAAACTACCCCAAACAGAAAGGCTCAGCAGGATGATAGCTGGGTTCAAGCCCATTACATGACCCATAATTTTGGGGGTCAGAAAGACGTCTTGAATGGTCTGAACTACGGCAAAAACAGCGAGAGCACAAAGGATGATTACCCAGAAACTCTGGCCTGTATCGGCTGCTTTCACGAGGGCCAGTATGATGGTGGGAATAAAGCCCACGAGTTGCAGATAGGGGATCAAGTTGAGCAGGCCGATAAAGAGTCCCAGACCAATTGCCATCGGAAAATCTATGATTAGGAAGCCTATGCTGAAGAGGATGCCGACTATGAGAGCGATGAGCGACTGCCCACGGAAATAGGCGTTCATGCCGCTTTTCACATCCCCAGCCACCATGCTTGCAAAACTTCTTTGTCCAGTAGGGATGAAGCGAATCCAGCCTTCGGATATCTTCTCGTAATCCATCAAAATGAAAAAGAGATAGAGCAAAACAACCAGACTTCCCAGCAGTCCGATGGCAAAATTGAGTGTGCCGGAGAGAAACTCCCAAGCCTTCAGGACAAGATTCTCTGCTACATCCATTACACTACTGTGCTGCAAAAGCTTCATCAAGGAATCGTCGCTGGCATAGCTCTGCAGCATATTCTGAATGTTTGCCATGAACTCAGACGACGCAAAAGTGTCGTGGAAATAGACAGTAATCAGTTTGGCCATTCGAAGGCTCTCCTCGATGATGGGAGGCACAACGAGGAAGGCTGCAAGAGTAAGTACTGCAAGTACGATGAGCAGGGCAACAGCAATACTCAGGACACGATATTTCAGGCGGCATTTAATCTGCAGAAAACGGACAAAAGGATAGATCATGTAAGCCATGATCCAAGCGATGAAGAATGGCAGCAATACCTTGGAAAGGCGATTGATGAGCAATACAAGTCCTACTGCTATGAGCGCTGCAATAAGCCATCTTACAACGCGATCGAAGGTTATCTCTTTCTCTAACATTCCTATTCCTCCTCTTTCTTTTCCTTTATGGCTTGAGCATAGCACTCTCGGCAAAGCGGTTCATATTCCTGTTTCTCGCCAAGCAGAACTTGCTTATCGCCTGATACAATACGATGGCTGACGTAAGCCAAAGCTCCACAACGAACACAAATGGCATGCACCTTGGTTACCTCGTCGGCAATAGCAAGGAGAGCTGGCATTGGTCCGAAAGGTACGCCCTTGAAATCGAGGTCAAGACCTGCAACAATCACACGAATACCTCTGGCTGCCAACTCGTTACAAACCTCCACAATATGCTCGTCGAAGAACTGTGCCTCGTCGATACCCACCACTTCACTCTCTTGCGCCATGAGCAAGATGCTTGCCGAAGAATCGACAGGCGTCGAGGGAATGCTGTTCCCTTCGTGACTGACGACCTCTTCCTCGCTATAGCGGACATCGATGGCAGGCTTGAATATCTCAACCCTCTGCCTGGCAAACTGAGCTCGACGAAGACGACGGATGAGCTCCTCCGTCTTTCCTGAGAACATCGAACCACACACGACCTCTACCCTGCCTCGACGCATCATCTCACCATTGCTTGAACCAACGTCTTTCATCTTTTCTACGTCTTTTTCAGGGACAAATATACAAAGAAATTAAAAATTAAGAGTTAAGAGTTAAGAAAAATACTAAAAAAGCCAAAAACTATGAACTATGAACTATGAACTATGAACTTTTTTCGTACCTTTGCAGACGCGTTATTATATAATAAGGTATGGGAACTCTTTACTTGGTGCCGACGCCTGTCGGCAATCTCGAGGATATCACGATGCGAGCGCTCAAAGTGCTTCGTGAGGCTGACCTCATCCTTGCCGAAGATACGCGAACAAGTGGCAACCTATTGAAGCACTTCGACATCAAAAACGCGATGCTCTCATACCACAAATTCAACGAGCACAAAACGGTGGAAAGCATCGTGGAGCGCTTGTTGGCAGGGCAGACAATTGCCGTAGTCAGCGATGCAGGCACACCTGGTATCAGCGACCCAGGTTTCCTCGTTGCTCGCGAGGCTATCAAGGCAGGCATAGAAGTCATCACATTGCCTGGAGCAACGGCTTTCGTGCCAGCATTGGTGAGCAGCGGTTTGCCTTGTGACCGCTTCTGCTTTGAAGGTTTCTTGCCACAGAAGAAAGGCAGGCAGACACGACTTCAAGCCCTTGCAGAAGAGACGCGGACCATGATCTTCTACGAATCGCCCCATCGCATCACAAAAGCTCTGACGCAGTTCATCGAAGTCTTTGGTCCTGACAGGCAAGCAAGTGTCTGCCGAGAAATAAGTAAGATTCACGAAGAAAGCGTTCGAGGCACACTTCAAGAAGCCCTGCAACACTTCACAGAAACAGAGCCAAGAGGTGAGTTCGTTATGGTTGTGGCAGGAAAAGACTCATAAACCGGTAAACATATAAACTTATAAATTAAGGATATGAAAAAACTTTTATTTTTCGTTGCTTGTGCTCTTGGTTTGAGCGCTTGTAATATGACAGATGGACAACAACAGGATGCAGTTCAGCAGGAACGCGATTCTCTGCAGCGCATCATCAATGAAAAAGATATGGAATTGGATGACATCTTGGGCATCTTCAACGAAGTGCAAGAAGGCATTCGCCGTATCAATGAAGCAGAAGGTCGTGTCACGATTGCCGAAGGTAACCCTGAGAGTGCCAGCAGCAAGGATGTCATTCGCGACAACATGGACTTCATCAAGCAAGCCATGCAGCAGAACCGCGACCTGATTGCACAACTGCAGGAAAAACTCAAGAACAGCAGCATCAAGAATACCAAGATGCAAAAGACCATCGAAAGCCTCCAAGCTCAGATTGATGCACAATCTGCCCGCATCCAAGAACTTGAGGCCAGCCTTGCAGAAAAGGACGCGCTCATCGAGGCACAAGGCGATGCCATTGCAGGACTCAGCAATGACGTAGCATCGTTGACAGAAGAGAATCGAGCCAAGACGGAAAAAGTTCAGCAACAGGATAAGGAACTGAATAGTGCTTGGTTCGTCTTCGGCACCAAGAGCGAATTGAAGGAACAGAAGATTCTGACGAGTGGAGATGTACTCAAGAGTGGCGATTTCAACAAGGACTACTTCACAAAGATTGACATTCGCTACGACAAAGACATCAAATTCTATAGTAAGAGCGCTCAACTGCTTTCCTCTCATCCTTCTGGAACCTATCAGTTGGCAAAGGACAAACAAGGTCAGTATGAGCTTCACATCACCGATCCACAGAAGTTCTGGAGCGTCAGCAAGTACCTCGTCGTATTGGTTAAATGAGAACATCAAGAAGCAAGCACTATAATTCTTCGCGCTCGTCGCTGCCTTTCGAGGAAGGCATGACCAGCACAAAGTTCCACAATGTCGTCGATGATTCCCCTGAAACGGCTGTGCTGGTAGGTCTAATCACGCCCAATCAGGACGAACGTAAGACAACTGAATACCTCGATGAACTGGAGTTCCTTGCCGAAACGGCAGGAGCCAAGACTGTCCGCCGCTTCACCCAGCGTCTGAACGGCCCCAACAGTGTCACCTATCTTGGCATAGGCAAGCTGCAGGAAATCCGAGCTTACATACAGGCTGAAGAGGATGCAGAAAGGGAAGTCTCGATGGTAATCTTCGACGACGAACTCTCTGCCAAGCAACTTCGAAACATCGAGAACGAGTTGAAAGTCAAGATACTGGACCGCACGACGCTCATCCTCGACATCTTTGCTATGCGAGCACAGACGGCAAATGCAAAAACACAAGTTGAGTTGGCACAATATCGCTATATGTTGCCTCGCCTACAACGGCTCTGGACCCACCTCGAACGACAAGGCGGCGGCTCTGGCAGCGGTGGCGGCAAAGGGTCGGTTGGGCTGAGAGGACCAGGTGAAACCCAGCTCGAAATGGACCGCCGTATCATCCTCAATCGCATGAGCCTGCTCAAACAGCGCCTGGCGGAAATCGACAAGCAGAAAACGACTCAGCGAAGCAACCGCGGTCGCATGATTCGCGTAGCTCTCGTTGGCTATACAAACGTAGGCAAAAGTACCCTGATGAACCTACTCTCTAAGAGCGAGGTGTTTGCGGAAAACAAACTCTTCGCCACCCTTGATACGACAGTTCGCAAAGTCATAGTCGACAATCTGCCCTTCCTACTTTCCGACACAGTTGGATTTATCCGCAAACTCCCCACAGACCTCGTCGATTCCTTCAAGAGCACACTTGATGAGGTTCGAGAGGCTGACTTCCTGCTTCACATCGTTGATATCAGTCATCCCGACTTCGAGGATCAGATAAAGGTTGTGGACAAGACGCTTGCCGATCTGGGTTGCAGCGAGAAGCCACAGATGATAGTCTTCAACAAGATTGACGCTTACACTTGGGAAGAAAAAGATGCCGACGACCTGACGCCTGCCACCAGTCGAAACGTCTCGCTCGACGAACTGATTCACTCCTGGATATCGCGCCTCGGTGGCCAGTGCCTTTTCATCTCTGCCCAAGAGCGCACCAATGTTGATACCCTCAAACAAGTACTATATAATAAGGTAAGGGAACTGCACGTGCAGAAGTATCCATACAACGACTTTTTATTTCAACACTACGACTAAATATGGCTGAATTCAAGTATGCCCCAATGTTCCAGATGGGCGAGGACACGACGGAATACCGCCTCCTGACGAAGGAAGGCGTCACCGTCAGCGAGTTTGAAGGAAAGGAGATAGTTAAGGTTTCTCCTGAAGCACTTACGCTATTGGCTCAGCAAGCCTTCCACGACGTGGAGTTCATGCTGCGCCGCGAACACAATCTGCAAGTTGCACAAATCCTGAAAGACCCCGATGCCAGCGAGAACGACAAGTATGTCGCCCTCCAGTTCCTGCGTAATGCAGAGACGGCTTGCAAAGGCATCCTTCCTTTCTGCCAGGACACAGGTACCGCCATCATTCATGGCGAGAAAGGACAGCAGGTTTGGACAGGCTTCGAGGATGAGGAAGCGCTCTCTCGTGGCGTGTTCAACACCTTCACGCAGGACAATCTCCGCTACTCGCAGAACGCTCCTCTCAATATGTACGACGAGGTGAACACGAAGTGCAACCTGCCCGCTCAGATTGACATTGAGGCTTGCGAGGGCGCAGAATACCGTTTCGTGATGGTCGCCAAAGGTGGTGGCTCGGCCAACAAGACCTACTTCTACCCCATGACGAAAGCCACCATTCAGAACGAAGGCACGCTGCTCCCCTTCCTCGTTGAAGAGATGAAGCACCTCGGCACAGCTGCCTGTCCGCCTTACCACATAGCCTTTGTCATCGGCGGCACATCGGCAGAGAAGAACCTGCTGACTGTCAAACTGGCCAGCATCAAGTACTATGATTCTCTTCCCACCACGGGCGACGAGACAGGACGCGCTTTCCGCGATATCGACTTGGAAAAGAAACTCCTCGAAGAAGCCCACAAGATTGGACTCGGCGCACAGTTCGGCGGCAAATACTTGGCTCACGACATCCGCGTCATCCGTTTGCCTCGTCATGGAGCAAGCTGTCCCATCGGCATGGGCGTGAGCTGCTCTGCAGACCGCAACATCAAGGCGAAGATTAACCGCGACGGCATTTGGCTGGAGAAGATGGACGATTGCCCAGGCGAACTCATTCCAGAAGAACTGCGTCTTCCTGGCGAAGGTGGCAAAGGCATAGACATTGACCTCGACAAGGGCATAGATGCCGTTCGTGCAGAACTCAGCAAGTATCCCGTCTCGACGCGCGTTAACCTTCGCGGCACGATTATTGTGGCTCGTGACATTGCCCATGCAAAACTCAAGGCACGCCTGGATGCTGGCGAGGGAATGCCACAGTACTTCAAAGACCATCCCGTTCTCTATGCAGGCCCTGCCAAGACACCAGCAGGCTATCCTTGCGGCTCGATGGGACCCACCACAGCAGGCCGTATGGACCCATATGTTGATGAGTTCCAAGCAAATGGCGGCAGCCTCGTCATGATAGCCAAGGGCAACCGCAGCCAGCAAGTGACGGATGCCTGCAAGAAGCACGGCGGCTTCTACCTCGGCACCATCGGTGGCGTGGCTGCAGTTCTCTCTCAGTCGAGCATCAAGAGCATCGAGTGCGTAGAGTATCCTGAACTCGGCATGGAAGCCATCTGGAAGATAACCGTCGAAGACTTCCCCGCTTTCATCCTCGTGGACGACAAGGGTAACGACTTCTTCAAGCAGCTCAAGCCCTGGTGCCCAGGTTGCAACAAGTAAGAGGAATCACATCCCGAAAAATAAGGCACGCGGCATCTGCAAATGTCGCGTGCTTTGTTTGCAATCGTATAGTGTGATGTTTGCGTTTTTAACGTGTGATGTTTACAAACTTAACGTGGAGCATTTTCCAACACTCCACGTTAACTTATATATTTACCTTTATCTGCGACCACCACGGCTGCTGCCACCGCCACCACGGCTGCCACCCATGCTACCGCCGCGAGAAGAACCTCCATAGCTGGGAGAACTGCCACGACTCATGCCAACGCTACTGCCGCGAGAAGAGCCTCCATAGCTGGGTGAACTGCTGCGACTGCTGCTCATGCTGCTGCCACGAGAAGAGCCTCCGTAGTTGGGAGAGCTGCTACGACTGCTACTCATGCTGCTGCCGCGAGAAGAGCCTCCGTAGTTGGAAGAGCTGCCACGACTCATGCTGCCGCTCATGCGAGAACTGCTGCTATCAAAAGAGTTACCACGACTCACATTGCCACGATTCATGTTACCTTGATTCATGCCGCCGTGATTGCCAGAGTTCACGTTTCCATGATTGCCAGAATTCATTCCGCCGCTTCGATTACCGCCGTCTGAACGACCATTGCCGCTGCGACCAACTCCATTGTGATTACCATTGCGGCTACCAGAACGATGATTATCCAGATCGATATGATAACCATTGCCACTGATGCGACGTCCTTCATTGCGACTTCCAACATGCCCTACAGCCGGACGATGCATGTCATGACCTCTTAGACCTCCGTTCCAGAGCGGACGACGATTGCCGTAGAAGCCATCGCGATAGTAGCTGCGACCATGACCGCCATAGTAGGAAACCCATACGCTAGGACGGCTATAGTAGAAATAACCGCGATTGTAATAGCTGTAGATGGGGAAGTACCAACCACCTGCACGCCATAAGATGGGACGCAGGAAGTAGTCGGCTGCCGTCAGAAGGCTGTACTGCCAGTCGTGCAGGATGCAGCGAAGGTCATACAGACGATAGGTGTAGTAGCTGCCATAAAGATCAGAAGGAGAATCGATACGAAGGAAGTAATCGAGGTTGATCTCGTAGGCATCGTTATACTGCTGCTCATTGAGGTTGAGTTCATACGCCATCTTGTCCGTCAGATAGAGAGCCTCAGCCTGAGCACGTTCGAAACTCATTGCGCTGGCACCCATCCAGGCTGCCATCATCATCAGGGAAAGAACTAACTTTTTCATAGCTTTATCGTTTTATTTGTTGCACATTTATTTCTGAATCACAGTGCAAAGGTAAGGCATAAAACGACAAGAAAAGGAAGGGTTTTCCCTAAACGATAGGGGAAAATGCCTAAAGCTAATCCATACGGTCCCTATAGTCCTCGTAGGTATAGGTGCGAAGGGTTTCGCGAGTGCCGTCCTCATGCTCCAGGACAATCGAGGGATGCATGATGCCGTTGAACATCGTGGTCTTGACCGTCGTGTAGTGTATCATATCCTCGAAGATGATTTCTTGTCCGACAACCAACGGCTTAGGGAAACGCCAGCTTCCCATGTAATCGCCACTCAAACAGCTGTTACCTCCAAGACGATAAATGTTTCGTTCTTTCGCATCTGTAGAAGAAGCAGCTTCAAAAGGCAGACTCTCGGCTCCACGAACTTCAGGCTGATAAGGCATTTCGAGGCAATCAGGCATGTGACAAGTGAAGGAAACATTCAAAATAGCCGTCTGGATGCCATGATTCTCCACGATATCGACCACCTGTGACACTAGTGGTCCTGTCTGCCAAGCAAAAGCACTACCAGGTTCGAGGATGATGTGAAGATGCGGATAGCGCTGATGCAAACCCTTTAATAAATTAATAAGGTGTTCGACATCATAGTCTTTTCGCGTCATCAGGTGTCCTCCACCAAGATTTAACCACTTCAATTGTGGAAACCAACGACTGAACTTCGCTTCAAGATGCTCAAGTGTATGCTCCAATGCCGAAGCCGGACTTTCGCAATGACTATGGCAATGGAAACCTTCTATGCCAGCAGGAAGCCTTTCTGGCAATTGCTCTGCAAGTACTCCAAACCTGCTGCCAGGAGCACAAGGATTGTAAAGTTCAGTTTCTATTTCGCTGTATTCTGGATTGACACGAAGGCCATAAGACACAGAATGTTCGATGAAATGGGCTATTTTTGGAGCAAAACGCTCATATTGCGAAAGGGAGTTAAAGGTGACGTGACCGCTACATTGCAGTATCTCGTCGAACTCATCTTCCTCGTATGCAGGACTATAAGTATGTGCTAAGGAGCCAAACTCTTCCAACGAAAGACGCGCTTCGCAAAGACTACTTGCTGTAGTATGACCGATGAAATCGCGGAAAATGGGAAAAGTTCGCCATAAAGCGAAGGCTTTAAAAGCGAGAATTATCTCCACATCCGCTTCGTCAGCTACTCGTTTGATGAGTTGCAAATTGCGTCGAAGCAGGCTCTCCTGAAGAAGAAAATATGGGCGCATCAGTACACTAGCTTCACGTTATCTATCCAAAGGGTATTGCCGATGGTGCCTACATACGCGCCTCCATGACTGCTATCGAACTTCAGGACGATGTGAGTTGGCGTTTCGTCTGGCTCTGCCCAGCCTTCTTCTATAACAGGCACGTTCTTTCCCTTGCTGTTAAGCGCATAGAAAACATTGCTGCCAGACATCAAGTTCATTCCACTTTGGAAGAAGCTTTCGCCCGTAATATCGCCATAATGAATGCTATAAGTCTGGCCTTCTTTCCAATCACAATTCTGGCTGAAGCGTTGAAGCATCGTGCCGATTCGCAAAGCATGAATGCTGCCGTCGGCTTCTTCCCAACGTTTCTGTAACAGACAAAGGGCTTGTCCCAGGTCTTTGCCACTCACTTTCTGTCGTTTGCTGAAACCTGTCTCGCGGATTCGTTCCGTTCCAGGAGAGTTGTATTTATAGTCGAACTTAACGGCTTTCGGCCTCTTTGTGAAGGGAATACCAATGCTCATCTTACTCATTGGATTGCTTGAACCTGTGATGGGCTCCAGCAAAGTACCAAGAAAGATGCTGCCAGTAGCGAGAACGCTAATATTGATGACTCCGATAGCTTTAGCACTAACGATGTGTGTTGAAAGTTTAACACATTGGCCACCTTGATGCTTGTCGGGAAAGACGCTGACATTTGTCTTGACCACTCCCGCTACTTTTGCATAAACATTGCTGTTTCCCCAAGGCGAACCACCCTGATTGGTATAGGCGCGAGCCCCGTCAAAAGTGCCTTTCGGACCTACTTCATAAAGTGTCTGAGTCTTGCCTCCGACGAGTACACTCTCTTTGATAGAGCGCGTTATCCACGAGTCGAAATTGCCGAACTTGACGAGTTCCTCCTCCGCAAACATGCTGAAAGAGAACAGACAACAGATTGCTGCGAATATTACTTTGTTTCGTGTCATTTTTTATCCTTTTGGTCTGCAAATGTACGGACTTTTTGTGAAACATACAAGTCCTTTGCTTTTATTTCATCCCAAACAGCAGCAGGAAGACCTTCACCATCATAATTGGGGTCGGTTGAAATGCGACGACGTATCTCAGTACTGCTGATATCTATCAAAGGTGTATCGGCTATAGTCACTTTTCGAGGCACTTTCTGCAAGTCATAACCTGGTCTGGGATAGATGATAATGCGGTATTTCGCGAGGATTGACTTGCTGCGATACCAATCGGAGAAGCGCTCCCAATTGTCTGCACCAATAACAAGCACAAACTCTCGGTTGGGGTGTTCCTTGCTCAAGGCTTTCAGCGTATTATACATATAGGAAGGGCGAGGCAGGGAGAACTCGCGATCGCAAACCTCCACACCAGGCACATCGACAACTGCAAGACGAGCCAGATGCAACCTTTCCTCGTCATCGAGAAGGTTCGCATCCACCTTGAAGGGATTCTGAGGCGAGACTAAAAGCCACATTTCATCGACCAGACCGCTCTCTGCCAAAGCCTTTGCCAAGCGGAGATGCCCTTCGTGAATGGGGTTGAAACTGCCTCCATAGATTCCCGTTACAAGTCTCTCTGAATTAGTCATTTGGTTTCGTGTGAAAATGTGGCGTGTTATGATGGCAAACGTATAGTGTTATGATTGCGATCGTATAGTGTGACGTTTGCAATTTACTAGTGTGACGTTTGTCATTTACTAGTGTGACGTTTGCGAACTACCTTGCAGGAATTCGTTCAGCAGGTCAACTGCCTCTTGTTTTGCGACATCGAGGTCGTCGTTGACAAGGATGCGATCGAACTGCGAGGCGAACGTCATTTCGTACTCCGCTTTAGCCAATCTTTGTTCAATTTGCGCCATTTCATCGGTATTTCTGCGTATCAGACGCTCCCTCAAGACCTCCACCGAAGGCGGTTGGATGAAGACGCTCAAGGCATCGTCGCCATAGTATTTCTTTATATTTATGCCGCCCTTCACATCGACATCAAATACCACATTCATGCCCGCAGCCAGTTTCTCCTCAACTTGAGACTTGAGGGTTCCGTAGAAACGGCCTTCGTAAACCTCCTCATACTCGAGGAAATCGTCGTCTTCAATATGGCGACGGAACTCTTCTGGCGAAAGGAAATAGTAATCCACACCATTCTGTTCTTCCCCTCGCGGAGGCCTGCTGGTGGCACTTACGCTGAATGCAAGCCTGAACTCAGGATGCTCCTTCATCAGGAAATTTACGATTGTGCTCTTGCCCGAACCCGACGGAGCCGAAACGATAATGACCTTTCCAGCCTCCCCCGACCCCTCCAAAAGAGGGGTGAACGGTTCTGCTCGAAGTTCTTCATTTATTTTATTCATCACTCTTTCTATATTATCGATTATTTCTTCATTTGTTGTACGTATCACTTTATAGCCCAGCCGCATCAGTTCCTCAGTTCGACGAGCATCCGAAACCTGTTGCACAGCCTTTTTATGATAACCCCCATCAACCTCAATAATCAGTTTTCGCGACAAACATACGAAGTCCGCAATATAGTCTCCAATGATGTGTTGTCGTCTGAAACGAACACCACATTGAGAAGCTCGAAGTGCGTTCCAAAGTATGCTTTCTGCCTCAGTTGGATTCTTACGGTTTTCTTGCGAGAACTTCCGCAACAGATTGTAAGCCGTACAGTTTGCCGTTTCGCATCCTCGCTTCATTTCTACGATTGGTCCGCAGCCTTCCCCCCTCCTTTGGAGGGGATGGGGGAGGCTACTACAACACATTTAATACTTGTTCCTTAATCTGTTCGAGTTCGTCCTTCATCTTGACGACGATATTCTGCATTTCTGCCTGGTTGCTTTTACTACCCGTTGTATTTATCTCGCGACCCATCTCTTGAGCGATGAAACCGAGCTTTTTGCCTTGTCCATGCCCCTCTTCCATCGTCTTGCGGAAGTATTCAAGATGGTTCGCCAAACGCTGCTTTTCCTCGTTGATATCCAGCTTTTCGATGTAATAAATCATCTCTTGCTCGAGACGATTCTTATCGTATTCCACCTCTGGAATTGAGGCAAGTCCATCCATGATGCGCTGACGAATCTTCTCCACACGCTGCTTCTCGTAATGATCGATGCTGGCAAGCAAAGCACCAATGTTGTCCAACTTCTCTTCGAACTTCTTCTGGAGAGCCTCTCCTTCCTGCCGACGGAATGCAACGAGCTGATCGACAGCATTTTGCACTACATCCCGAGCCACCTTCCATTCCTCTTCGGAGAGTTCCTGCTGGGCTTCGTTACGAGACAACACATCTGGCATTCGGACGATTGTGTGCCAATAGTCGTCAGGCTCAGGAATGTCGTACTTTGCCGATATCTCCTGCATTTGACGATAATAGGCAGCCACCAAATCGCCATTGATGGGACAGGCATTCGCCTGATCTTGCTGCTCTATCCAGAGGTTGAACTCCACCTTTCCGCGCTCCAAACTCTGTGTCACCATCGCTCGAACTTCCATTTCCTTCTCGCGATAAATGGAAGCGACACGCGTCGAAAGGTCGAGTGCCTTACTATTAAGCGACTTTATCTCTGCAATAATCTTCTTTCCTTGGAATTCGGCAGTTGCTTTGCCGTATCCAGTCATCGATAATATCATATTAACTAACAATTTTGCTGCAAATATAGATAAATTCCTCGAAATATAAAGCACCTCGACAAAGAAATTTGTCCGATTGGATAACATGTCGCGAGATTTATGTACCTTTGCAGCATGAAAAGTCCATTTGTGTTTCTGATGTGCGCATTATGCATGCTTCTTCTGTCTTGCTTTGCTTGCGGAAGGGGAGACATCGCACTCACCCCTGAACAGCAAAGGTTGCAGAAGATTGCCCTTTTAGATACAACTATACAAGACTTCGTACGGCTCGACTCTGTCCCAGGTTACGACCGTCTTGCAGGGCTTACGGCGGAGGCTTGGATGCTCGTTGATGACTCTACAGGCTTCATCATCAGCCAGAAGAATGCAGACAAGAAGTTGTATATGGCTTCGATTACCAAAATGATGACCTGTCTGCTGGCTCTCGAGCACGGAAACATGGCCGACACAGTATTCATCACGGACGATGTCTTTGTGACAAAAGAATCATGGGTGAAGCCAGGCGACGGCTATCTGCTCGACAACCTTATCTATGAAATGATGCTTATGAGCGACAATGATGCGGCATACGCCATCGCCAAGCACATCGGAGGCGACACGTTGACATTCTACGACATGATGAACCTGAAGGCTCAGTACCTGGGCATGGACAGCACGCACTTCGCCAATCCTAACGGAATGCCTAACGACAGCAACTACAGCAGTGCAAACGACCTTATCAGGCTGGCAAGATACTGTTTGTGCGACAGTACCTTCGCAGACATTGTTGCCACCGCCGAGAAAGACATTCCGCTTCTTGACGGGCGTCACATGCCTTGCCAGAACACCAACCTGCTGCTCACTTCCTACGAAGGCAGCATTGGCATCAAAACTGGCTATACCCGAAAGGCAGGCGGCTGTCTGGCATCGGCAGCCACGCACGATGAAACAACCCTCTACCTTGTGCTTTTAGGCAGTCGCAGCAGGACATCTCGCTTCAAAGAGTCGGCCCTTCTCATGGATTACGGATTCCATGTTATGAAAGCCTTCAACGAAACAAAACTCAAATAATTCTTAATTCTTTACGTTTATTCTTATTTTCTTTGTATCTTTGCAGCGCGAAAATAAAGAAGAAGCGAAGAATGTCCTGCATCCTGCATATTGAGACAAGTACAAAAGCCTGCTCTGTAGCTCTAAGCGAGAACGGTCAACTCATCTTCCATAAGGAAGACCTTGAGGGGCCGAACCATGCTGTCGTATGTGGTGTCTTTGTGGATGAAGCACTTTCTTTTGCAAACTCCCACGCCATTCCTGTTGACGCCGTCGCCGTCAGCGAAGGTCCAGGCAGTTATACAGGTTTGCGAATCGGTGTATCACTTGCAAAAGGTGTCTGCTATGGGCGTGACCTGCCACTCTTGAGTGTTCCCACACTTAAACTTTTGTGTGTGCCTGTTCTGCTCGGCAAAGAGGAGTTGCCTGAAGATGCGTTGCTTATTCCCATGATTGATGCACGACGAATGGAAGTGTATAGTGCCGTCTATGACCGCGCCCTTCGCGAAGTTCGCCCTATCGAAGCAGATATCGTGGATGCTGAAACTTATATGTCTTTCCTCGAAGAACATCCTGTCTGGTTCTTCGGCGATGGAGCAAAGAAGTGCAAAAACGTCATCCAACACAAAAATGCACATTTCATCGATGGAATCGTACCTTTAGCAAAATGGATGTTCCCTTTGGCAGAACGCGCACTTCATCTTGGAGAAAAGCAAGACGTAGCATACTTCGAGCCCTTTTACCTGAAAGAGTTCGTCGCCATAAAGTCTAAAAACCTACTATAAATGCAATACAACACACAAAAAGAACAACTTGTAATGCCGGAATATGGTCGCGGCATACAGATGATGGTCGATATGGCTTTACAAATAGAAGACCGCGAAGAACGTCAGCGTTGCGCCAATACCATCATAAAGATTATGTCAAACCTGTTGCCATCCATAACCAGCAAGGAAGACAACGAACATCGTCTTTGGAATCATTTGGCGCGCATCAGCCACTATAAACTCGACATCGATTATCCCGTAAACATCGTTCCACAAGAGGAAGTGCAAGCACATCCGGCTCCATTGCCCTATCCGATGAAGGACATAAAACGTCGCCACTACGGTTATCTTGTGGAGCAAACTTTGGATTATGCAAAGACAATTGAAGACGAAGAGATGCGTAAATACATTACAGAATGTGTTGCCAACCAGATGAAACAAGATCTCTTCACTTGGAACCGCGACTCGATGGACAATACTCTTGTGGCGCAAGACATCGAACGCTACTCCAACGGCAAGCTTAACCTTGACCTCGACAATTTCACCTTCGAGGCTGTGGGAGAATCTCCTTTGCAGCCTTCCGATGGCGGGAAGAAACGTAAAAGAAAGAAATAGGTATGTCATCATTCATCATAGAAGGTGGGCACAGGTTGAAGGGCGAGATTGTGCCCCAAGGAGCAAAGAACGAAGCATTGCAAGTGCTGTGTGCCGTCTTGCTGACAGACGAGCCTGTTCGCATCAAGAACATTCCCAACATTGTTGATGTCAACAATCAGATACAATTGCTTCGTGATATGGGTGTCGAAGTAACACAAAACGACACACACGACTACACATTCTCTGCTACAAAACTTGATGACCAATATCTCTGCAGCGATGCTTATATAGAACGTTGCAGACAATTGCGCGGCAGTGTGATGATGCTTGGCCCTTTATTGGCTCGTCGAGGCAAAGCAATAGTTGCAAAACCTGGTGGCGACCAAATCGGCAGGCGAAGACTCGACACACACTTCCACGGCATACAAAAACTCGGCGGCCGCTTCACATATAACGAAGCCCTGCACCTCTATAATGTCGAGGTCGAACAACTCAAGGGAGCATACATGCTTTTGGACGAAGCTTCAGTAACTGGCACAGCCAACATCATCATGACCGCTGTGCTGGCTGAGGGTACGACAACTATCTACAATGCTGCTTGCGAACCATATATTCAGCAACTTTGCCAGATGCTTTGCCAAATGGGAGCACGCATCTCGGGAATCGGCAGCAACCTGCTTACCATCGAAGGCGTCGCAAGTCTTCATGGCGCAGAACACAGCATCCTGCCCGATATGATTGAGGTCGGATCGTTCATCGGCATGGCTGCAATGGTAGGTGATGGAGTGCGCGTTCGCAATGTCGCGCCAGAACATTTGGGCATCATCCCAAATACTTTTCGACGCTTGGGCATCCGCATCGAGACGGATGGCAGCGACCTCTTCATTCCCAAGCAAGAGCATTACGAAATAGAGAGCTTCATCGACGGTTCATTCATGACGCTGAGTGACGCACCTTGGCCTGGCTTCACGCCTGACCTGCTGAGCGTTTTACTTGTGGTCAGCACGCAAGCCAAAGGCTCCGTGCTCATCCATCAGAAGATGTTCGAGAGCCGACTCTTCTTCGTCGATAAACTCATCGATATGGGTGCACAAATCATCCTTTGCGACCCGCACAGAGCAGTCGTGGTTGGTCACGACCACGAGCGACAACTTCATGCAGGACGTATGACGAGCCCAGACATTCGTGCCGGCATTGCCTTGCTCATCGCAGCAATGAGTGCTCAAGGAACGAGTCGCATCGACAACATCGGGCAAATAGACCGCGGCTACGAGAACATCGAAGGACGACTCTGTGCCCTCGGTGCAAAGATAAAGAGAGTGGAATGATTAGCGACAACGAAGTCTATAAGATAGGTCAGATTGGCCGGACACACGGCATCAAGGGCGAGGTGACGTTCAACTTTACTGATGACGTCTGGGACCGCGCCGAGGCCGCATACCTCTTCCTTCGCGTCGAGGGAATCCTCGTGCCGTTTTTCCTCGAAGAGTATCGCTTCCGCAGCGACACGACAGCGCTCGTCAAGTTCCTCGACTACGACTCAGCCAACGACGTGCAGTTTCTCATCGGATGTGAAGTGTTCTTCCCTCACTCCCTGACGCCTGAGGCTGGAGAGGACGAGGAATACACCTGGCGATACTTCACGGGCTTCGAGTTTTTCGACGAGACGGCGGGTCGCATTGGCACCATCGACCGCGTAGATGAGACGACGCAAAACGTCTTGTTCCAGGTCGGCGAGCGACTCATCCCAGCTGCCGAGGACTGGGTAACAAACATCAACCACAAGGAGAGAACCATCCACATGTCGCTCCCCGAAGGATTACTTGATTTATGAAACGAAAAATATGCATATTAGGCTCTACCGGTAGTATTGGTACTCAGACTTTGCAAGTCATCGCTGAACATCCTGACCTTTTTGAGGCGTATGTGCTGACAGCCAACACACAGGCCGACTTGCTCATCCAGCAGGCAAAGGAATTCAAGCCGCAGTGTGTCGTCATTGCCGATGAAAGCAAATACGACTATGTGTGCGATGCTTTGACGGATGAGCCGATACAAGTTTATACTGGAGCTGATGCTCTCTGCCAAGTGGTGCAGATGGAGCCGGTTGACATCGTGCTGACGGCACTCGTGGGTTTCAGCGGACTGCGCCCTACCATCAACGCCATCAAGGCAGGCAAACCCATCGCTCTCGCCAACAAAGAAACGCTCGTCGTGGCCGGAGAACTCATCACCCAGCTTTGTTTGGAGCACAAGGTGCCGTTGTTGCCCGTCGATAGCGAGCATAGTGCCATCTTCCAGAGCCTCATGGGCGAAGAGAGTCCCATCGAGAAACTCATCCTCACAGCAAGTGGCGGTCCCTTCCGCACGTTTACGCTCGACCAATTGCGCGACGTCACACCTGCTCAGGCCCTGAAGCATCCGAACTGGGACATGGGCGCAAAGATAACCATTGACAGCGCGTCAATGATGAACAAGGGTTTCGAGGTCATCGAGGCCCGCTGGCTTTTCGACGTCACCCCCGACAAGATACAAGTCGTAGTCCATCCTCAGAGCATCCTCCACAGCGCAGTTCAGTTCGAGGACGGCGCCGTAAAGGGACAGCTCGGCATGCCCGACATGCGCGTCCCCATTCAGTTCGCCCTCTCCTACCCCATGCGCCTAAAGAGCAGCTTCCCCCGTATTGACTGGTGGGACCTCAAGGACCTGACTTTCGAGAAACCCGACCCCGAGAAGTTCCGCTGCCTGCAGATGGCATACGAGGCAATAAAGATGGGCGGAAACGCAGCCTGCATCGTCAACGCCGCTAACGAGGTGGTTAACCTCGCCTTTCGTCAGGAGCGATGTGGCTTCCTGCAAATGGCAGACGTCATAGAAAAAACATTGGGGATAGTACTACATCAAGAGAAACCGACCCTACAAGATTACCTCGATTGTGACCGCGAGTCGCGCATCGTTGCAAACGAATTGATTTAACAAGATTATGGAAACAGTACTCATAAAAACCTTGCAGCTGCTTTGCTGCCTCAGTTTGCTGGTCGTTCTGCACGAAGGCGGCCACTTCGGCTTTGCTAAACTCTTTGGCGTGAAAGTCGAGAAGTTCTTCATGTTCTTCGACTATAAATTCCACCTTTTCAGTACAAAGAGCAAATGGTTCACCAAACTATTCCCTCACTTTAAGGACAACGAGACGGAGTACGGCATCGGATGGATTCCCCTCGGCGGATACGTCAAGATAGCCGGCATGATAGACGAGAGCATGGACACCGAGCAGATGAAGCAGCCGGCGCAAGCCAACGAGTTCCGCTCGCAGAAAGTATGGAAGCGCTTCCTCATCATGTTTGGTGGCGTTCTGATGAACCTCATTACTGCTTGGGTGATATATTCCCTTGTTTTGCTTGCTTGGGGCCGCGACTACTATCCTATGACCAACATTGAGCAGGGCTTTCAGTACAACGAACAAGCTCACAACATTGGGTTCTTGGATGGCGATATCCCCATTGCTGCTGACGGAAAGGAAATTGCCGAGTTCAGCCTTGGTCCTGTAATGCGCACCATCTCAAATGCAAAGACCGTTACCGTATTGAGACAAGGAGAAAAGATAGAACTGACGATGCCCGAGGAGGGACTCTCCATGCTGAAAATGCTGCAAGCACAACCACAATTCCTTCAGCTTTTGGCAGAAACTTACATCGATTCTGTCGTTTCAGGTTCTGCTGCAGATAAAGCAGGCATCGAGAAAGGAATGCGCCTGATGGCAGTAAACGGGAAGGATATCAGCACTTGGGCTGACTTCGATTACGAAGTGACGCTTCGTAGGCAGGATGTGCTTGCTTCGCCCGACTGTACGGCCGAGGACAGCATCAAGTGGCGTACGCTCGACGCAGTCATTGCTTCGGCCGACGGGAGCCGCACCGATACCATCAGCCTTCAGCTTGATGAGAACTACATGATGGGAGTCACTCGTCATTTCCCAGACTACAAGAAGGTACACCTCAGCTACAACCTCGCGAACTGCTTCCCCGCAGGACTCAGCTATGGTTGGCGTGTACTTAAGAGCTACGTTAACGACTTGAAGTACGTGGCAAGTGCTGAAGGAGCGAAAAGTGTCGGCTCGTTCATTACCATCGGCAACATCTTCCCCGATGCTTGGGATTGGCAACAATTTTGGATGCTCACCGCTTTCATCAGCATCATCCTTGCCGTCATGAACATTCTTCCCATTCCAGGACTCGACGGCGGCCACATCGTGTTGCTTTTCTACGAAGGCATAACTGGTCGTCAGCCCTCGGATAAAGCGATGGAATGGATAGAAAAGATTGGAATTTTCATCATCATCGCACTCATGGTACTTGCTTTGAGCAACGATGTCCGCAACTTCATCCTACCCCTCTTCGGCTTATGAAAAAGTATCTTTTTCTGATCATAGTTGCTATCTCGTTTGCTTCTTGCACGAAGGAGACGCCTGAAGAGCGTGCAGCCTTGATGTTGAGGGACGCCCGTTATGCACTTCATCATCACCTTTATAACGAGGCACGCGACACCATCTTCTCGCTTCGACGTAACTGTCCGACAGCCATCGAGGCTCGCCGACAAGCCATTCTCCTGCTCGACAGCATAGAAATGAATGCTGCTGCCGACAGCCTTAAACTGGTGACTGGCGAAGAGTGGGAACGACTTAACGTGAAAAAACAATTCTTCGAACGCAAATTGCAGGAGGACCTTAAAAGGAAATGACCATTCAAGACGCCATACAGGAATACGACAACTTCAGGCAACGAACCCGTCAGACCGACTCTGTCTGTGCTATCGACAACCAGTTGCTGCACCACATTGGCGAGGTTGCTGATGTGATGGGACTGGAGTGTTATGTCGTAGGAGGCTATGTGCGCGACATTATCCTTGAGCGTCCTTCGAAGGATATCGATGTGGTGGTGGTCAATCCAAAGCAGGAAAAGAACGAGGACGGCCCAGGTATCCGGCTCGCAAAGGCGCTTTCGAAGGATTTGGGACGAGGGGCTCACGTCAGCGTTTTCCGCAATTTCGGTACGGCGCAACTCAAGTGGCGAGACCAAGAGGTTGAGTTCGTGGGAGCTCGTCGCGAGAGTTATCAGAGAGATAGCCGCAAGCCGATTGTTGAGGACGGTACCCTCGACGACGACCTTCATCGCCGAGACTTTACCATAAATGCTTTGGCGGTTTGTCTCAACCAGAATCGTTATGGCGAACTCATCGACCTATTCGATGGCTTGCTCGACCTCGAGGATGGCATCATCGCTACCCCTCTCGACCCAGATATCACGTTTAGCGACGACCCTCTCCGCATGATGCGATGCATTCGATTTGCCACTCAGCTGCGTTTTGAAATAGAGGAAGAGACGCAAGAGGCTTTGAAGCGAAATGCCGAGCGCATCAAGATCATCTCGCAAGAACGCATTATCGACGAGTTGAACAAGATTATGATGACTTCCGCGCCCAGCATCGGCTTCATAGAACTAAGCCGAAGTGGGTTGCTGCCCATCATTCTTCCAGAGGTTGCAGCACTCGAAGGGGTTGAGTCAAGAAATGGACGCGCACACAAGGACAACTTCTATCATACGCTCGAAGTGCTTGATAATGTTGCTTCCACCACAGATGGAGAGTCTTCGCTTTACCTCAGATGGGCCGCCCTTCTGCACGATATCGGCAAGCCTCGCAGCAAGCGATGGGACAATGTGGCTGGTTGGACGTTTCACAATCACAACTATATCGGCCAGAAGATGGTGGCTCCGCTCTTTAGAAGGCTGAAACTTCCGCTCGACGAGCGCTTGACTTATGTCGAAAAACTTGTGGGGCTCCACATGAGGCCAATCGCTATTGCAGATGACGAAGTGACCGATAGTGCCGTCCGTCGCTTGCTTTTCGAGGCCGGAGAGGACATCGACGACCTGATGCTACTCTGCGAAGCCGACATTACAAGCAAGAATCGCGAGAAGAAGCAACGTTTCCTGCAGAACTTCCAACTTGTCCGCGAGAAACTTATCGACCTGCAAGCTCGCGACAACTACCGCACCTGGCACAACCCCATAACTGGCGAAGAAATCATGGAAACCTTTGGTCTTCAGCCATGTAGAGAGGTCGGAATACTGAAACAAGCAATAAAAGACGCCATTTGGGACTCGCTTATTCCGAACGAACACGATGCTGCATTTCAGTTCATGCTGAGCAAAGCAAAAGAGATGAACCTGCTGCCCAAAACAACATCACAGCAGGTAAACGAAAACATAACACGTGAAGTTGACCAACGACACACGTGAAGTTGACCAACGACACACGCCTAGTTTTACAACGAGACAAGACAATGATACAGAGGAACTTGCAAACACAAGAGCAAACGCAACAGCAAGTGCAAGTACAACAGCTGCTGCCTCAGCAAGTTATGCTTGTTCGTCTGATGGAAATGCCTGTCGAAGCTTTGCAGCATCGAGTGGAGCTCGAATGCTTGGAAAACCCTTGGTTGGAACGCAAGGAAGAGGAAGAAGGCCCAATATATAACGGGCAATGGACAATGGATAATGGTCAATCAGAAAAGGATGACGCTTCCTATGACTATCGCAGCGAAGAAGACATACCCGACTTTCTTAGTGGTGTCAGCCACAGCAACAATGCTGCCGAGTTCATGTCCTACGATGACACACTCTCCTTGACTGACCGCCTCCGCGAACAAATGGCGGACTTCGAACTCACGGACCACGAGAAAGAACTCATGGAATACCTCATCGGTTCGCTCGACGAAGACGGACTCCTCAAGAAATCCCTCGCCATCCTTGCCGACGAAGCAGAGATATATCAAGGACTTAACACGAATGTCGCAGAACTGGAGCGAGTTCTCGAGGTCCTGCAGCAGTTCGATCCTCCGGGCATTGGCGCGCGTTCCCTGCAAGAATGTCTGCTCATACAGGTTCGTCGAGACGAGAATAATCCCCATCGCGAACTGCTCATCAAAGTACTGGACAAGTACTTCGACGACTTCATTCACAAGCGTTGGCAACGATTAGGGCCTCGTCTGCACATCAATCAAGCACAAGTAGAACAACTGCAACGCGAGATTCTGAAACTCAATCCACGTCCTGGAGGCTCCATCGGAGCCAAGACTTCCGACCGAGCACAAAGCATACAGCCCGACTTTATGGTCGATACAGACGAGGACGGAACTATTACCGTCACTTTGAGTCGCGGCAATCAGCCCTCGCTCATCATCAGCTCGGATGCCGATGGACAACAAGACACCTTCGTCCGTCAGTATGTAGAACGCGGACAAATGTTCATCAATGCCTTGCAGCAACGCTCGGAAACAATGATGCGTACCATGCAAGCCATCGTTAAGTTGCAGAAGCCGTTCTTCCAAACGGGAGACGAAACATTACTGCGACCCATGAAACTCGAAGATGTGGCTGAAGCTACAGGCTACGACATCAGTACCATCAGCCGCGTTGCAAACAGCAAATACGTCGAGACAACCTTCGGCACCTATCCCTTGAAATGGTTCTTCACTCACAAAGCCACCCAAAGTAATGAAGGCGAAGACGTTACCGCTCGACAGATTATGGCTGCCCTGCGACAACATATAGAAAAAGAAGACAAACGACAGCCACTCAGCGACGAAAGCCTGACACAACTTCTTCAAGCAGATGGCTTCAATATAGCTCGACGCACAGTCGCAAAGTATCGAGAACAAATGGGCATCCCCGTAGCAAGGATGAGGAAATGAAACAGACGATTCTCATAGCACGCATCCTCTCCACAGTCTTTCGACCATCGTACTATCCGACAGTCGGAACGTTCATCCTACTGAGTTTCACTTACCTCAGTCTCTTCCCGTGGGCGTTCAAACTATGGATTCTTGCGCTTGTCTATGGCTTCACTTTCTGTCTGCCAACATTAGGCATCTACATCTACCGAAGACTTCATGGCTGGAGCGCATTCGAGCTACGCAAACGGCATAAACGAGCCGTTCCGTACATCATCAACATTTGCTGCTACCTTTGCCTCATGCACATCTTCGCTGCTACACACATGCCACACTTCTTGATGGCAATTGTCGGCATCTCGTTACTCATACAATGCACCTGCATCATCATTAATATCTGGTGGAAGGTCAGCATACATTCGGCAGGAGCAGGCGGTGTCATTGGAGCATTGATAGCCTATGCGGCCATCTTCGGCTTCAACCCCATCTGGTGGCTCTCGCTGGCCATCTTCGTCGCAGGTTGTGTCATGACGAGCCGCATGGTGCTTCGCCAGCACACACTCGGTCAAGTGCTCGGCGGCACTCTCATCGGCATTGTCTGCGGCATAATTGGAACAATCCTCATGTAAAATATAATATGAAACCAATCGTAAGCATTATTATGGGCAGCACAAGCGACCTGCCCATTATGGAGAAAGCAGCCAAATTTCTCGATGAAATGGGCATTTTTTTCGAGATGAATGCATTCTCTGCACATCGTACACCTCAGGAAGTTGAAGCCTTCGCACGTTCCGCTGAAGAGCGAGGTCTGAAAGTCATCATTGCAGGAGCAGGTATGGCTGCCGCTTTGCCTGGTGTTGTGGCTGCAAGTACGACGTTGCCTGTTATCGGAGTACCTATCAAGGGAATGCTCGACGGACTGGACGCCATGTTGAGCATCATACAGATGCCTCCCGGTATTCCTGTTGCAACTGTTGGCGTGAATGGCGCACAGAACGCTGCCATCCTTGCTGCCGAGATGCTTGCCTTGAGCGATGAAGCGCTCGCAAAGAAGCTACACGACTACAAGCAAAGTCTCAAGGACAAGATTGTCAAAGCAAACGAGGAACTCAAAGAAGTAAAGTATAACTATAAGACGAACTAGAACCCCTCTCCTTCTCCCCCGAGGGGGGAGTGACTGCCGCTGCAAAGAAGCCTCCCCTCGGGGAGGTTTGGAGGGGGTCGTGATTAGTACTAATATGAGAAGAAAGACTCACGAAGTAAGGATAGGCAAACTGCGCATTGGTGGCGAGAATCGCGTGGCTGTGCAGAGCATGACGACTTGTTCCACGCTCGACACAAAAGGTTGCATTGCACAAGCCATTCGCATCATCGAGGCGGGCGGGCAGTTGGTGCGGCTCACTACTCAAGGCACGCGCGAGGCCGAGAACCTTCGCAACATCAAGGCTGGACTCATTGAACGCGGCTACGGGGACATCCCTCTTTGTGCCGACGTTCACTTCAACCCAAATGTGGCTGATGTTGCCGCCACGATTGTCGAGAAGGTGCGCATCAACCCAGGCAACTACGTTGACCCCGCCCGTCAGTTCAAGGCGCTGGAATACACCGACGAGGAGTATAGGCAAGAGTTAGAAAGGCTGGACGAGCGCTTTTGCCGTTTCCTCAGTATATGTCGCGAGCACGGCACGGCCATCCGCATCGGTGTGAATCACGGCTCGCTTTCCGACCGCATCATGTCGCGCTACGGTGACACGCCGGCTGGCATCGTTGAGTCGTGCATGGAGTTCCTGCGCATCTGCGAACGTGAGAAGTTCCGCGATGTGGTGGTCAGCATCAAGGCATCCAACACGGTCATTATGGTCGAGAGCGTCCGTCTGCTCTGCAAAGAGATGGAGAAAGAAGGCATGGACTATCCCTTGCACCTCGGCGTGACGGAAGCTGGCGAAGGCGAGGACGGCAGGTTGAAGAGTGCCGTGGGCATCGGTGCGTTGCTTATCGACGGCATTGGCGACACGATTCGTGTTAGCCTCAGCGAAGAGCCGGAGTGCGAGATTCCCGTGGCCCAAAGCATCCTTCAAGCCGCTCGTGTCCAGATGCACAAGACGGAGTACATCTCCTGCCCGGGTTGCGGCCGCACGCTCTACGACCTGCAGGACACCATCCGCCGCATCAAGGCTGCTGTCGAGGAGAAAGCCAAGACAGACCAGCGCTATAAGACTCTCAAGATAGGTATCATGGGCTGCATCGTCAACGGCCCCGGCGAGATGGCCGATGCCGACTACGGTTACGTAGGCGCTGCTCGCGGCAAGGTCTCTTTGTATAAGAATAAAGAGTGCATCGAGAAGAACATCCCCGAGGAAGAAGCCGTAGAGCGCCTCATCCAGTTCATCGACAAAGACCTAGGAGTTAGTTCATAGTGCAAAGGAGGATACACTGACATCTAGGGACGAATGAAAACACGGCACGCCAAGTTGCCCAACATAACGTGTTACGATTGCAAACTTCACGTGTTAAGTTTGCGATTTACCTGTGGTATGTTTTGTTGAACTGAGGTGTAGCGCACTCCTTTGAACACCTTTGATGCACAGAGCATAATACAATAAAAAGCTCCCGTATCTCACGACGCAGGAGCCTGATGGCGCACCGATTTATTAACTTCTAAAACCAAAGTCTTAGGCGGCAAAAGCCCCCAAAACTATTTCAGCTTAAATATGAAGGGTATCGTGAAGTGACTGCGGACGATTCTTCCTTCCTCGTCCTTCGCCGGCGACCATCTGGGCATCTCCTTCATGACGCGCTCGGCCTCAGCATAAAGCAGTTCGCCTATGTTCTGTCCAACCTGCAGGTGCTCCTGATTGTCGGGATAGGCTGCATTGTATTCATCCACCTGTTTCTGCGTCAACTTGATGCCTGGACCACGTATCTTCCTGATATTCGAGATGCTGCCATCCTTCTCCACTACAAAAATGACGATAACCCGACCCTGTACGCCGAAGTGTTTGCATGGACGCGGATAACGACTATGTTCGTTAATGAAATTAAAGCATTTCTCAAAGCCACCAGGGTACTCGGCATTTACTGCCACGACTTTGTAGATGGAGTCTGTCTGCGCCACTTTATCTTGCTTTGGAGATACGGCACGGTAAGCGGCAAAAGACAGCCCGCATAGGAAGACGGCGATGAGGATAGCGGCAGTCTTCCAAAGTGAAGAAGCAAAGCTCAGGCGCGGGCGGAGTCTTCTCTCTTCACTCTTCACTTCTTCGGGCTGGAGCATGTCGAAAGTCTCGCGAAGCTCCTCATAATATGCCTTGCACTCGGGGCAATTCTTCATGTGCTCGCTCAGTTGAGCCTGAGTCTGCAGGTCGATAGTCTTGTCGAAAAGGTCGGCAACCTTTTCCTTGAATTCATTGCACTTCATAATCTTTAATGTTTTAACTATTCAACTTTTAAATTTTTCATGCCACGACGGAGCTTCTCCAGTCCGTAGAGGAAGCGGGACTTGACCGTCGGTAGCGGCAGGGAGAGGATTTCGGCAACTTGGGCAAAGCTGTTGTCGCCGTAGATTCTCAGGCGGATGACCTCGGCCTGTTCGTCGGGAATCTCCTTCAGCAGAAGGGCGATGCGTTGGTAGTCGTCCTCGTTTTGTTTGTCGGGAGCGGTGTCGGCCACATCGACTCTTATGTCCAAGGGAACGGTCTTGATACGGTTGGCATTAGCCTGCCACTTTGTGCAGAGGTTCGCCAGCGTCCGAAACAGGTAGCTCGGCAGGTCGTTTATCTGCCCGCTCTCTGCGTCGGAGAGCCGCGCATTCAGTTTCAGGAACGTTTCTTGCAGCACATCTTCCGCATCATCTCTGCTCGAAAGTCTGTAGCAGGCGTACCTCAGCAGTCGTGGCCGCTCAGCCTTGAACACTTCTGTGAGCTCATCTTTGGAGATGTCTTTCTCTTTCTTCATCGTTTCGCTTGTTTCTAAAGATGCATCTACCTTAAAGACCCAAAAGTAAGCAAAAAGATTTAACCTGCGGCAACTTTTTGCAAGAAAAAGGGACATCACCTGCATTTTGCAGCCAATGCCCCTTTATTCCAATGTGTTTCCTATGTACTTTATATTATATTAGGTTTGAGAAGTCGAATTTTCTTTATTTTACTTTATCTATTTCCTGCTTCATTTCTTCCAAGCCAGGCCAGCCCGTGATGGTTTTTACAAGTTTTCCCTCGCGGTCGTAGATGAGGTAATGGGGTATGGCATTTTGGTAGTCGGGAATCTGCATCTCCTTCATCTTGTCATCGGGAACAATGTAATGGGAGCCTGCGTGCTTGGTGATATGCTTCAGCCAGTCATCAGTATTGCTGCTGGAATCGGTGATGTAGATAAAATCGACACCCCTCAACATCAGTTCGTCCTTCACGCTCTCCATTTCCTCCATTCCCTTCAGACAGGGCCCGCACCATGTAGCCCAGAAATCTACGAAGACAATCTTGCCTTTGTGCTCGCTGACAATTTTCGGCAGCCATTCCTGCGGCTCACCTTTGGGCAGGTCGCAGCGCTTACCTTCGCTGCCCAGCGCTTCCTTTTTCAATTGATCCTGCACTTCTCGTATCTGTACTTGGAACTCTGGCGAAAGGGCGCTCAGCTCGCTTTCCGATATGGCTTGCATGGTCTTGGCACGCGCCATCACAGCCTTGGCTTCATCCAACTCCTTGAACCAGCGTCCCAAGGGTGAGTCTTCCAACCCGTTGGCTTCGATATAAGCCTTTCCCTCATCAAAAAGATTCTTATGCAAACAGGCGTAGAATCCTGTGGTTTTGCGATAGTATGTCAATTCGGAAGCATGAGGGTCTTTGAAGGTCATTTGCTGCTTGAACATCTCCAGCGAGTCCTTATCGCTTATGCCTCCGACTTTTTTCACAAACGAGAATTGGCGTAACTTGCTAATGTAATCCTGTTCGATGCACATTCTATGGAATTCCAGTTCCGCAGGCGAGAGGTCGAGAGAATCCAGCTGCTTCACAATATCCTGAAACTCGTTCCAACAAAAATCCCGCCATTCTTCGTATGTGTCCCGCACATGAGCTTGCCCATATTCCTGAGTATAACCAAGCTCCATACGTTTCAGGTGAACAGGCAAGGGTAGCTGAAAGGTTCCGCCATCTATGTGTATGGCCTTCTTCCAGAGTTCCTGCAACTTCTGGGTAGTGACGCTGTCGTGTGGCGTTTCCCTGTTGTAGGCTTGGTATTCGGCAAATGCGTTGTTGTCAATGTCCACTTTTACGGTATCGCCAGGAAAGAGCATAACATTCCATCCATGAAATGAATGTAACAGAGGATAGCAGATGTCCCATACGAGTGTGAACGTGCCAGCTATAGAATCCGCTGTCACTTCAGGGAATATGGTGTTTTTCAATGAGTTCTTGTTTCCCCAAAAATTTGGCAAGCACTTGTCGCCAGGCTTCCAGCCAACAAATCGTCCAAGAATAACAGCAGGGTCACTCTTGCGCTCCCATGATGGAAGGGCAGTCGTAGGCCTGGAAGTCTTAGGAGAACAAGCTTCGATGGCGAGAACGACTGCGATAATGAGGATGATGCTTTGCTTTTTCATGTTCTTTTTTCCTTATTTTTACTAATAGACCTTTGAGAAATCGAAATGGTCCTTCTTCTGGCGTTAAATAATTCCTTTCCCTTCCGAAAACCATTCATTCTGTCTGCAAATATAGCACAAAATCCCTAATCATTCAAAAAAATCCTGTTCCATCTTGTCCTGTTGAAACACTTTGGAACAAAATGCTAATTTCACAATCTCAATTTTCACTTTTCACTTTTTTTCGTATCTTGACTTCGTCGAGCCACTTCTGCGCTCGGAAAAAACCAAATAAATTTGTTTTTTCTCTCACTTATTCGTACCTTTGCACTGAACAATCATCAAACAACAACTATGGAACTCATATATCTTCTGTATCTCATCATCGGCATTGCTTTGGGAGCCATTGCTGTCTTCTTTGCCATGCGGTCGCAGGTGCAGGCTGGCAAGGAACGTATCGCCCTGACCGAACAGCAGAAACAGCAGGAAGGAGAGTCACTCCGCCAACAGATGCGCGACCAGCAGGAGACGTACCGCCAGCAGATACAGGCGATGCAGGAGTCGCAGCAGCAACAGGTGCGCGAGCAACGCGAATCACTTCAGCAGCAGTTGCGTTCGCAGCAAGAGTCTCAGCAACAGCAGATGGCACAGCAGATGGCACTCCTGCGCGAGCAGATGAGCACCACCTCCGAGCGCGTACTCAAGGAACGTGCGGCAGAGCTTTCTATCGTCAACAGCGAACAGCTCTCCAAGATACTCGACCCGCTGCAGGATGACCTACGGCAAATGCGCTCGCAGACGGAAAAGATGCAGAAGGACCACAACGACTCGCTGCTCCAATTGAAAGCGGCCATACAGGTCAACATGGAACGCGAGCGGGCGATGGGCGAGCAGACGGAACGACTGGCACAGGCCCTTACCGGTCAGAACAAGATACAAGGCAATTTCGGCGAACTCAAGTTGACGCAGATACTGGAACAGATGGAACTGGAACGCGGCCTGCAATACGACACGCAGGAGACAATGCGCGACGAGCAGGGCCGCACCATCACAAGCGACGAAGGACGCCGCATGGTGCCCGATGCCGTGCTGCACTTCCCTGACGGTCGAGATGTCATCATCGACAGCAAGATGTCCTTCACGGCCTTCGTCGATTACCAGAACGCCGAGAGCGAGGCAGAACGCGAGGCAGCTCTGCGCCGTCACCTTGCCAGCATGAGGCAGCACGTCCGCGAACTCGCACAGAAGCAATACTTCCGCTATGCCAAGACGGACAAAGGCAGGCTCGACTTCGTGCTGATGTACGTCTTTCAGGAGAGCGCCCTACAACTTGCCCTGCAAAGCGACACGACACTATGGAAAGATGCTTACGATCAGGGCGTTGTCATTTCCGGCAGCCAATCGCTCTACATGACCTTGCGCGTGCTCGAACTTACTTGGAAGCAGACGCGACAGGTGGAGAACCAAGAGAAGATGATGCAGTGCGCCAACACCCTCGTGGAGCGCGTGCAGCTCTTTGCCGAACGCTTTGCCCGTGTTAGCGACCTCCTCGACAAGACACGCCGTAGCTTCGACGACCTTACGACCGTCACTGCCCCTTCCGGCCCCAGCATCACCACCGCCGCCCGCAACCTCCTTCGCTTTGGCGCTCAGGAAAACAAGAAGAAGAAATCTCTCGCTTCGCCAACTTCGCTAGAGGAAAAAGAAGAAGGAAGCGACGATGCGGCTAATCAAGTTGAGCAACTAGGCGTGCCTAATTCGCAAACTTAACGTGCCTAATTTGGAAATTAGGCGTGGCATGTATTGGAGCGTGTTTCATCGATTTTTCTCTTATTTGCTTGCACAGTTCGATATTTAATACTATCTTTGCAACGAAAGTATGCAATTTTTATCAAAACTAAGCAAATAAATACTACCAAATGACAATGAAACTACAGGGATTACTCAGCACGTTTTTGCTCACGGCAATGTGCCTAATGACTTTTCAGGATGTTCAAGCCGACGAGACTCAGGGCACTATCAAGGATGTTGACATCTGCATCTACGGCAGTACGCCAGCGGGCATCATGGCAGCTTATACTGCGAAACAGAAAGGCAAGAGCGTGCTGCTCATCTCGCCGACGAAACGCCTCGGAGGCTTGACGACAGGTGGATTGGGCTATACCGACATCGGTGACAGTACGAGTCACCGCCGCATCATCAAAGGCTTTGCCCGCGAGTTTTACCGCCGCATCGGTCAGCACTACGGCATGGCTTCGCCGACGTTCTTCTTCGAGCCAAAGGTGGCGCTCGCGACGTTCAAGGGATTCCTCAATGAGGCAGACATCAAGGACTCGACCGACATTTGGTACGAGTGGCGCATCGTGAGCGCTGAGAAGGAAGGAAACGAGGTGAAGAGCATCACATTGGAAGATGGAACAAACCCCAAAGTGACGCCTCATAGAACTGTCCGCGCCAAAATCTTCATGGATTGCGGCTACGAGGGCGACCTCATGGCAAGGGCCGGCATCACTTATACCGTAGGTCGTGAGGCAGCGTCGAAATATGGCGAGCCGGAAAACGGAGTGCAATGCCTTGACAAACACCAGTTCGTCAATGGCGTTGACCCTTACGTCGTCCCTGGCGACCCGTCGAGTGGTTTGCTGTGGGGCATTATGCCCGAACCGATGGGCAAGAAGGGCGACGGCGACAACCATATCCAAGCCTACAACTACCGCCTGACACTCACCAAGACGAAGCCCTTCCGCTCCATAACGGCAAAGGTGCCCGACAACTACGACCCGTCGAAATACGAACTATTGTTCCGTTGGATGGCGAAGAAAGGATGGAGCAGCGGTGGCGACTGCCTCAAATGGACATACATGAAGGACTCGTCGGGCCCCAACTCTTGGAACGCCTACAAGACCGACAACAACAATAACGGCGCGTTCTCGACCGACATGATTGGCTACAGCTGGGACTATCCCGAGGCAACCTACGAGCAGCGAGACTCCATCGCAAAACTCCACGAGGACTACACAAGAGGCTTGCTCTATATCCTTTGGACTGACCCGCGCGTGCCGCAGAACATCAGGGACGAATACAACCTATGGGGTTATCCGCTCGACGAATACGAGGACAACGAGAACTTCACGCCGCAACTCTACATCCGTGAGGCACGTCGAATGATAGGCCGAATGGTGATGACCGAGGACTATTGCCTCAAGAACAAGGTTGCCGAAGACCCGATTGCCTGGGGCGCATACACGATGGACTCTCACAATTGCGGCCGCTACGTCGTGAACGGCATGGTGAAAAACGAGGGCGATGTGCAGAGACACTTGACCAAAGGTCCGTACAACATCTCCTATCGTGCCGTGACTCCAAAAGAAAACGAGGCAAAGAATGTCATTGTGCCCGTCTGCCTGTCTGCCTCGCACATCGCATACGGCAGCATCCGCATGGAACCTGTCTATATGGTGTTGGGCGAAACGACAGCTCTGGCTGCCATTCAAGCCATCGACGAGCACAACTGTTGCGTGCAGGAAGTTGACGCCTCGCGTTGCATCGCACAACTTGAGAATGGCCTCGATATAGACCGCGACGAGACGCCAGCCCAAGCCTTGAACTCCGTCACAGTCGATATCACGAGTCGCGTCCTGACGAATCCCTCTTTCGAGGAAAGTTACACGAAAACTACGCTTCCGCCAACCGGCTGGACAGAGTTGCCGGCAGGCATGACCTTGCAGCGCAGCATGAACAAAACTGCGAAGAACAAGGACGGAAAGCAAGCCTATGTCTGCAAACCTGCTTCGGGCGGCACCATCACTAAGCCCTTGAAACTCATGCAGCAGATACCTGCAGAGAAGCTTGGTGCAGGCATCTACAAAGTCAGTTGCCAAATGTGGGTAGAGAAGGACTTTTACGGCACGGCTTGTCTTTTTGCTGACAATCAGCGCGGCGACAACTGCAACGTGCAGTATTGGACGACGGAGGTTTACTATCGCAACGGCTCTCAAGGCTACGACAACATCACCTACACCGACTATCGCACCACGTTCGCCAGTCACGCAGGTGGCTTCAACTCTTCAACAGCGCAGAACATGCAGCGCATGGAGGTATATATCACTCTTCAGGACGGCGACGACCTCGTGCTCGGCATCCGTACGAGCAGTGCCAACCAAGGTGCAGACAAGAGTGGCGCAGGCTACTTCATCGTCGATGATTTCCACGTGGAGAAACTCGCGGAAAAGCCCGTCGATAAGGATAAGTTCAACGACGAGGTCCTGATTAACTACGACTTCGAGAAGAATCCGCAGGGCGACAGTTACGATTGGAACATCAAGACAACCATCAACGAGGCAAACAATGGTCCCATCTACGGTTGGCAGAGCAACGCGTGGACGGACAACTACGGTGGCGTCAGCGACGGCACGAACCTCGAATGGAAGTGGGCGGGCTATGTGGCAAGTACGAACAGCGTCATCCCCAACGACTTTCGCCTCTACCAGACGATACCCGCCGAGAAACTTACCCCAGGCATTTATGAGGTGACTGCCCGTATGTGGCAGTACGCATCGAAACTTGGCATCACGCGTCTCTACGGACAGGCCGGCGACAAGTGCTCCGTACAATACTATGGCGTGGAGAACAAGTACCCTGCTGCTCTTCTGACAGAAGGCGAGACGGCAACCTTTGCAGGTCTTTCTGCCAACACGACGACGGGGCGTGTCAACGATATGGCGCTCGAAATTGAAGTGGGCGAAGGTGAAGACCTCGAGATAGGTGTAAAGAGTGGCTACGGAGCGGAAAACAACAAGACAAACGGTGCCAATCACGGCAAGTTCTACGTTGACCTCGTCCGCACGTGGAAAGTGTCCGACCTTCCCGTCACTTACGACGAAGATGCAAGCGACAACGCCATTATCCCTCGCGCGTATAACAATAAGGTAGTGCTGAACAAGCAGTTCACCAACAACGAGTGGCAATACGTCTGCTTCCCTTTTGCACTTAATGCCGATGATATCGAGACTATCTTCGGCAAAGGAACAGAAGTGGAAGGTGAGACAGAAGCAGGAAAACCTTTCCGCATTCGTCCGACCGATGTCTTGTCCTCGCCTATTGTCTTGGAGCACGTACGCATCACGACCGACAAACCGCAGACGGTTTTAGCTGGCAACTACATCATCACAGGTATCTTTCAGAAGACAGACGGTGTTCCTGCCTTCTCTGCCACGCAGACCGACAACCCAAATGGCATTGGAGAGATTAAAAATGAAAAGTTAAATAACAACGATGGGGATACTTCTTGGTACGACTTGGGAGGTAGTCCCGTCCCTTTTTTCTCTAAGGGTGGCATCTATGTCACCAAAGGCAAAACTATCTACAAACAAGACTAACTAAGAAAAGACTTAACAACTATTATAATGAACAAGAGATTTACATTTTTGACTGCCTGTCTGCTCTTATGCGTCGGCACAGCGATGGCAGCAGTGAACATCATTCCCAAACCCACGTCGGTCGTGGAGAAAGAGGGCGAGTTCGTGTTCACAAAGGGCTTCACCATCGGTTACAGCGATGTGAGCCTCCAACCTGCAGCCACTTATCTGCAAGAAGTGCTGACGAAAGCAACGGGGTTATCGTTTAAGACAAAACTTGGCAAGGGCAAGGTTCAGATCAGCCTTGTCCTTCCCGACGAAAACGACGAGAGCTATGAGCTTGTCAGCGATAAGAAGGGCGTTCTCATCACTGCTCACAACTATCGCAGCATCATCAACGGAATTGCGACTTTAAGGCAACTGTTACCACCCGTAGTTAAGGTTCAATATGACGTTCCTGCTGTCACCATCAAGGACAGCCCTAACTTCCATTGGCGCGGACTGATGCTCGACCCTGTCCGTCACTTCTTCTCCGTCGAGGAAACCAAGAAATTGCTCGATGAAATGGCGCTTTATAAGCTCAATAAGTTCCATTGGCACCTCTCGGACAACGAGGGTTTCCGCATGGAGGTAAAGGCTTATCCGGGCCTCACGTCTGATACTGTCGCTTGGCGTCGCTTTAACTACCACGACCGTCAGTGCCTCGACCGAGCAAGCAAGGAGAACAACCCCTCGATGCTCCTCCCTTGGAAATTCTTCAAGGAGGTGGAGGGCTATGGTGAACTCTATGGCGGTTTCTATACGCAGGAGGAGATTTGCGACGTGGTGAAGTACGCAGCCATTCGTGGCATCGACATCATCCCCGAGATTGATATGCCTGGACATAACGGCGCGGCCTGCTATTGCTATCGTTGGTTGAGTTGTACGCAGAATGGCGTTGAGCCGCTATGCCTTGGTCGCAACACGACCATCGAGTTTGCAGAGAAGGTCTATGACGAGGTCTTCCAGCTCTTCCCCTACGAGTACGTGAGCATCGGTGGTGACGAGGTGAATCGTCGTCGTTGGTCGGAGTGCAGTGAGTGCAAGAAGCGCATCGAGAGTGAAGGCTTGAAGGATGTCAGTGAGTTGCAGGCTTGGTTCACGAAGAAGATGGAGAAGTACTTCAACGCTCACGGACGTCGCATCCTCGGTTGGGACGAGATTCTCGAGGGCGGACTCTCCAAGACGGCTACCGTGCATTGGTGGCGAGGCGACCATCCCGACGTGACGCAAAAAGCAACGGCTATGGGCAACGAGGTTGTGCTTTGCCCCTTCACCTTCCTCTATTTTGATTACGCGCAGGACGACAATACCCTCCGCCACATCTACGACGGCGACATCGTGCCCGTCGACCTGACTGCCGAACAACTCAAACTCATCAAGGGTATGCAAGCAAACATTTGGTGCGAGCGCATTCCGACAGAGGCTCGAATGGAGTGGATGGTGTTCCCGCGTGTGTTGGCACTTGCTGAGAAGGCTTGGACGCCTCGTAAAGACCAGAACTGGGACGACTTCCTACCTCGCTTGCAAGCACACCTGCAACGCCTCGACGCGATGGGCATTCAATACCGACCTTTACAAACGAAACGACCATGAAAAGAACATCCTTATCAATCATCTTCCTTGCTTTTCTCGCGATGACAATGCAAGCGCAGGGGTGGGTCTCTGTGCAGAAAGTGGGAGTGTTGCCGAGCAATAGTGCTGAAGTGAACCGTCAGCACCTTCAGGCAGCCATCGACAAGATGAGTCCCATGGGTGGTGTGCTGTTCGTTGAGCCTGTAGAGGGCGGTTATCCTATGGAAGGCGGTCTCGTCCTCAAGCGAAACGTTTCGCTCCTTGGTGCTCAGGGCCCTACAGGACGCGGCACAGCACTGCCCGACCGCTCTGGTCCGACTGGTTCGCTCTTTGTCATTACCGACCGCGAACAAGCCTTCCTCACCGTGGAATCCGCGACACAAGTCCGAGGCATACAGTTCTACTATCCCGAGCAGACGTGGCAGGACGGGAGTCGCATCATCCCCTATCCGCCTACTATTCGTGCTGCACAAGACCAGAGAGTGCTGGGCGTCACCCTGAGCTGCCTGTCGTTTTACGGCGAATACATGGCGATGGACTTCCGCACAAAAGCGCCGCAATATGTGGAACAGATACTCTTCGAGCATTGTTACGGCTATCCGTTGAGCGGAGAGTTCATAGCCATCGAGCACTGTACCGATGTGCCGCGCATCCTCCACTGTCACGTCAACCCCGCCAACATGAGGGAGTTCGGACGGTCTTTCCATTCAAACGTCATCGATGCGGTAGTTCGCAAGAAAGCCTACACGTATTGGATTGACTACACCGACAATGCCGTCTTGATGGACATCTTCACCTTTGGCAACTATGGCGGTATCTATCTCGGAAGAGAGAGTTACGGACAACTGACCAACTTCAACTTCGACTGCGTCACCATAGGCATCTACAAGACAGGCAGCAACTGGAAGAACCGCAACTGGCAGATAGCCCAGGGAAGCATCATCGCCAACGTGGGCGAGCGCATAGAAGACGTCCATCCCATCCTCATCGAAGGCATCGGTCACACTTCGCTCTCGAATGTCGAGTGTTTCAGCGGTCCTAATGGCGCCCTCACGAACCTTGGCGCCTCGTGGGACTACATGACTGTCCGCGGCGAAGCCACAGTCTTCCTCAGCGGTTGCCGCATGCAAGGCTATCAGGCAGACACGCCTATCAACGTCTCAGGCGGAGCCAAGGTTCGAGCCGTGGGCTGCTTCGACAAGAATAACAACCTGTTGGAACTTGCTCCTTAAAAAAATTTGTTTTCTTACTTGACATTTCGTGATGTCGTGCGTTATATAGGCAGATGACACAGACAGAGTTCGAACATTTGCTCCTCCAGACGCGCGACGAGATGATGCGTGTCGCCATGAGTTTCTTCCACAATAGGGAAGATGCTGAGGACGTGGTGCAGGAAGTATGTATGCGAATGCTTGAAAGAGGTTGGAAGAGCGGCGACAACACAGAAGCCTTGCTCATCAAAGCAACAAAGAACCTGTGTGTGAGCGTCTGGCGAAGGCAGAAACTGCAACAACAGGCATCGCCGTTCATTCCTCCTTTGGAAGGAACGGAGGAGGCTGCAGACGCTCCTCTCCTTCAGCAAGAACAAAAAGAGCAGCTAGACAAAGCCATCGCCGAACTGACCCCTTCCGAACAAAGGTTCATCCGAATGAAAGGTGAAGAACTGAGCATCGAGGAGATGGCAGAACAGACAGGCGTCTCGAAGCGAACAGCAAGCACAATGCTCTGGCAAGCCAAGAAGCGATTACTCACTTTCCTAAAGATAAACAAAGATGATTGACAAGGAACTGATTCACCAAGCAGCCGAAGACATCGACATCTTCGAGGCCGACCTCACCGAAGAGTTCGAGCAGTTGACCAAGCCGCATCGAACGATTCGCCTCTGGCCGCTGGCTGTCGCAGCCTGTGCCGCAGGCGTCGCCTTCATCCTTCTCATGCCGCCACGAACAGATGATGGACAACAGACAACGGACAACAGACAATGGTCAACAGACAATGGTCAATGGCGGGTGGCAGGCGGGTTGGAAGCCCAACTCGCACACCAGCAAGAGATAAAGGAAAAGGGCGAAAGGCTTGCCGCTTACGTCCGGGAATATACGACAAACGAAATGCAATAAGACAATAAGACACTATGAGACGTTTATATATTATTACAACTGCCGTGCTCGCCATCTTGAGCCTTGCATCCTGCAAACAGCCCCTGCATGAGCGGCAGATTGAGACCGTGGGCGAACTGATGGACAGCCTGATAAACAGAGGAGAGCAAGTGTATCGCTACATCATCTGCGAAGGGGACTCCACTTACCAGGACGAGCGTTGGTTCTACTATATCTCTAATAGGGGGAACAGCTATGTGCAGCAGAGCAGCCTCCTCTTCCTGGCTGACAAGACGCCCGACCTGCTGGACAAACTTTGCCGGAAAGCGGAGAAGAGCTATCGCTACTGGGAAGGCGACTCGCTCGACTACAGCATCACCATGCACTCGAAGCCTCTGGAACTGCTCAGCTTCAAGCACTACAAGAACGAAAAGGACGAGGAAGTCGTTAGCCTCTCTCATACGACCATGAAGTATGCCCAGCATCTGTCTGCTCTTTACGACCCCCAACCTATCCAAGCAGTCTTGCAGAAGTTCCTCTCCGAGCAGAAAGACGTGAAGACCTACGACGTCTGCTACGAATGGGACGAAGGCGTTCCCTTCACCGACCTCAACGGTGGAAACTTCCAGCTCGGCGGCCTGTGGAAAGGTCAGGGCATTGATTCTTTGGCCGCAGCAAAGATTACGGGCACACTCTACGACGTTACCTTCAAGGAAGAAAGCCGTGCCGACTCAGCGAATGCAGACCTTAACCGACGCATGACGAAGCTCATTACCGAACGGCCCATCAAGGGGGCATTCTTGTCGTCATACTATCCTGGGAGAGAGAAGAAGTATTCTTATCTTCAAGGTATCAAGATTTGCGACTGGCAAAAGCGCAAAGTATTCTACGACCTGAACGCGCATGTAGAAGGCCACAGACTCCATATCCTCGAGCTTCAGGCAGCTGATGCGCCACGCTTCGCCAAGCCGATAAGCTGGTGGGTCGTGAAGGGAATCCACAACGACAAACTCGTCTATATGAACTTAGAACGGTAGATCAGAGACAGCCCAGCAGAGCGTCGGAAAACTAGGCGTGCCACGTTGGCAAACGTAACGTGCCACATTCGCAAACATAACGTGCCACGATTGCCAACGTGGCACGTTATGTTTTATCATGACACTTGCCTAAAATCTAAAATAAATACAATTTATTTTGAATTTTGCTTTCCTTTTCGTATCTTTGCACCCGCATTAGTCGTTAGGGATATTAGTCGTTTGGTCGTTTAGGTACAGAAAACATGGCCTGAGATCATCGGTAACTTCCCCCAAACGACTAAACGACTAGACAACAAA
>JAGCXU010000028.1 GCA_017961145.1 Bacteroidaceae bacterium
GCTGTCCCGCTTCTCGTAATTCACCAAGGCATCGGCTTGTTTCACGATGCAGCCCAGGTAGTCTTCACCGAAGCGTGCCTGAGCGTCGGCAAGTGCCAGCTGCACTTCCATCGGCGTGAAATGCTCGCTACGGATCAGCTTCTGCAGCTTTGCCATTACTATCTTCCATGTCATGTCGGCCACCTCGTTTGCCTCTTCAAACGTACCCTCGAAGTGCCACAGCGGGCTGAAACTCTTCGCAAGTTCGTCCCAGTTGCGAAGCCACCGCTCCACGTCCTTGCTGCTGCCGTCCGAATAGACGCATTCGTACCGCCCGAGTGAGCCTTTGCGCACCGTGACGTCGATGGTCTCGCCGGGACGGGCGAAGAAGGGAATTTCATGGAAGAAAACCTTAGAGTCCGTGGTATAGAACACCTGCTGCACGGGGTAGCTGCAGAGGAACTTCTTGCAGAACGTGCCGTCTTCGGCGATGTTAAGCACAAGGACTGTGCTTCGGTCGCTCTGGAAGACATCACTGAAGGAACATTCCATCGAGGTGAAGCCGAACTTCTCTGCATCATAGCCTTCGATGCGGCCTTTCAGCGTGATGGTGTCTGTCTGAAACCAATCGTCGGGCACCTTCCACGGATATGCTTCTGCGATTTCCTGCATAGTCGGGGCGTTCGCTATCTGCTTTTTGTAGCGGATGGCTAAGGCGCCAAATATTGCGACGATTACAGCTACGAGAGCAAGCAGTATGATAATGATTTTCTTATTCATCTTCTTTATACCTTATATATATTAAGGATTCCTTTTCGTTGTCAGTTGTGCTCTTGAGTAGAGGCGATAGGTCAGGAGCCAGATGCAGATATAGACGAGGATGCCGACGATGCCCACTCCGATTATGATGTTGTGGGGATTCACATCCTTGATCCAGTTCATGAAGTCCAAGACATTCTCCTTCGAGAAGAACATAGTGCCGATGAAGAGCAGAATCAGGGGCAGAACGGTCCAAAGGATGAAGTAGAAGAGGAAGGTGATGGGAATGTTATACTTGTACTTCCAGGCGTTGAAGAGGCTGAAGCTCCTCGTGTAGCAAGCCCCCCAGACGAAGATGGTCGCTACCAACTCACAGCCATAGTCCTCCATGAAGTCTTCGAACGCCGGGCTGTAATTGTGCCAATCGCTGAAGTCTCCCCAATAGTAGGTTGCGGTGAGTGACTGGATGTCGGCATTCGTTATCATCAGGCGGAAGAGGAAGTGCAGGAAGTCTGCCACCACTACGCCACAGAAGAAGACCAGAGGCACGCCAATCAGGATGACTACAACATGCCAGAGGAAGCGCTCAAGGTTTGTGGCAGGAAGTGTCAGTTCGCTGATGCGTCCCTGCTTGGTCAGGAGATTGTGGAACATGTAGCCTGAGGAGATAATGCTATAGGCGAGGCCAATCATACTGATGGTCATAGCGAATCTCTCCACATTGTCCGAAGTGTTGCCCATGAGCAAGAAGCCCTTGGTGAGCATATTGTAGAGGTAGAAGAGCACGATGGGCGTGCTGATGAAGGCCATCATCATGATGGCTGAACGCGTATAGAACTGACTGTTGACGCTGAGGTCCCAGCGGGCAACGTTTACAAAACGCTTTATACTAAACTGTTTCATAATAACACTTACTATTTGACAATTTACTTACTATTTGAGAATTTAACTATTTACTCCGTTCAACTGTCTTAATAAATAATTCTTCCAGGTTGATGGCTTGTTCTTTCTCCACGAGCGGTTCGTTGAGGAGTACCTTGTTGCGCTCGATGATGCAGACATGGTCCAGGAGGCGCTCCACATCGTGTACTTGGTGAGTGGAGATGATGATGGTCTTCTCCTCGTTCATGCCCTCAATCACAGCCTTGCGGAACTGACTCTTTGAGAGGATGTCGAGGCCATTGGTAGGCTCATCCATCAGCAGATAGCGAGTGCCTGAGGCAAGTGCAACACTCATATAGACCTTCTTCTTCTGTCCCATCGAGAGCTGCCCCAAGTTGACATCCGAAGTCATCTCGAAGTTTGCAAGACTCTTTTCCAGCAAGTCCTCACTGAAACGAGGATAGAAAGGTTTGATGGCCTTCACATAGCTCTTCAAAGAGATAGGAGGCAAGTCGTATTCCTCAGGCACGAGGAACATCTCCTGCAAGACTTCAGGTCTGCGCAGAGAGGCGGAGATGCCGTCGATGGTGACACTACCCTTCTGCGGACGCAGCAAACCCATCATTAAATATAATAATGTACTCTTGCCCGTACCATTCTTTCCCAAGAGGCCATAGATGCCACTCTGAGGGAACTCGAGCGAGAAGCCATCAAGCACCACTTGGTGGCTTCGGTAAGCAAATTTCGCATTCTGAATACTAATCATGACTATATAAATTAAGAATTAAGAGTTAAGAATTAAGAATTGAAAATTGTTTGTCTTTTGTGCGTGTTTCTGTGTAATAGTTGAATAGTACACTGCAAAAGTATGACGTTTTCACTATATCTTCCAAATGTTTTCTCGATTTTAACATAATTTTAACACTTCTGGGGCTTCTTCGGCATGGGCAGATACAAAAATCCCCGCCACAGAAAGACCTATAACGGGGATATGTTTGTTGGTCTGCTGAGGATTAAACAAAGTAAATAACTATAGAATATAGTTATATTATATATAATATAAAATTTTTACTTCCCAGATTTTCTACTGCAATTAGTGCTCCTGAGAAAACTGCCATCTGCCATCGCGCCACCCCCACCCAAATCCAGCGTGCTTTTTTGCGTGCTTATTTTAAGGAATTACTTGCGCGCGCGCGAAAAGTCGTACCTTTGTAACGTGAAAGATGAGGGAACTACTGCAGGGTAAACTCGGATTTTCACACGTGATGTTGGCCAACGTCAAACGGGAAAAGATCCCCTCTGACTTTTGCCCTCCGTCGGGCAGAGCCCTCCCCAATTGCTCCGCTATCAATGGGCAATTGCCCTGAAGGGGGAGAAAGAGTGCATAGTGCATATTTGACTATGAACTAAAAAGCGCCGCCCTTGGCTTAGGACAGCGCTTTCTTATTTTCTAAATTTCTTATTCTCTAGCCTTACTCCTTCACTTTCTTGAGCACGCAGGCTGTGCGGGTGGGCAAATAAAGCTTAAGCCAGCCTTTGTTGTCGCGAGCCAGGTGGTGGTCATAGACTGTGTAGTGGATGAGCTTGTCGTCGTTGAAGCCATTTCCACCAAAGTCGGGATTGTCCGTGTTGAGGATGTACTCGTAGGCTCCCTGCTCGACCATGAAACCATAGTCGCAGAAGGAGCTGAAGGGGTTGAAGTTGAAGAAGAACAGGAGGTCTCCACGGCGGAAGGCTAGGACTTGGTCTTCATCGTGGTGCCATATCTCCACCACCGCCTGCTTCTCGAAACTGCGGTGTTTCTTCAGGACCTTCAGCATCTGCTGGTCGAAGTCACCCAGATAATGGTAACAGAGTTCCTTGTTGTCCACCAGATTCCACTGGCGACGGGCATATTTGTAGCTCCAGCCATTTCCTTCACGTGGGAAATCAACCCATTCGGGATGTCCAAACTCATTGCCCATGAAGTTGAGGTAGCCTCCGTTGATGGTGCCTAGAGTGACGAGGCGAATCATCTTGTGGAGAGCTATGCCACGATTGACATTTGAGTTCTCATCGCCCTTCTTGAAGTGCCAATACATGTCGCTATCAATGAGGCGGAAGATGATGGTCTTGTCGCCCACCAGTGCCTGGTCATGACTCTCGCAGTAGGAGATGGTCTTCTCATCTTTGCGGCGGTTTGTGAGTTCCCAAAAGATGGAACTGGGTTTCCAATCTTCATCGCGCAACTCCTTTATAATCTTTATCCAGTAGTCGGGTATGTTCATTGCCAGGCGATAGTTGAAGCCATAGCCTCCGTCCTTCATGGGGAGGGCAAGACCTGGCATTCCGCTCACTTCCTCGGCAATGGTGATGGCATTCTTGTTGACGGTGTGGATGAGCTCGTTGGCCAGAGTGAGATAGGTGATAGCATCACCATCTTGGTGGCCGTTGTAGTAGTCTCCATACGACATGAAACTCTCTCCGAGTCCATGACTGTAGTAGAGCATCGAGGTGACTCCATCAAAGCGGAAGCCATCAAAGCGGAACTCCTCCAGCCAATACTTGCAGTTGCTAAGTAGGAAATGGAGTACCTCGTTCTTTCCATAGTCGAAGCAGAGGCTGTCCCAAGCTGGATGCTCACGGCGGTCTCCCTTGTTGAAGTACTGATAGGGGTCGCCAGCAAAGTTGGCCAGACCTTCAACTTCGTTCTTCACGGCATGGCTGTGCACGATGTCCATCACAACTGAAATGCCCATGCTGTGTGCCTTGTCAACGAGGGACTTGAGTTCATCTGGTGTACCAAAGCGAGAGCTGGGAGCAAAGAAGCTGCTAACGTGATAGCCAAAGCTGCCGTAGTAGGGGTGCTCCTGGATGGCCATTATCTGGATGCAGTTGTAGCCATCGGCTGCTATGCGGGGCAGGATGTTGTCGCGGAACTCTGTGTAGGTGCCCACTCCCTCCTTGTCCTGAGCCATGCCGATGTGGCACTCATAGATGAGCAGGGGGTTGGTTGTGGGGCGGAACTTCTCCGTCTTCCACTCAAATTCCTCTGCTGGGCTCCACACCTGTGCCGAGAAGATGTGAGTCTCATCATCCTGCACAACACGATTTGCCCAGGCAGGGATGCGTTCTCCCTGTCCTCCTTCCCAATGTACGATGAGCTTGTAGAGGCTGCCGTGCTTGAAGCTTTTGTTCTTGATCTTGATTTCCCAACTGCCATTGCCTCCCTTGACACGCTTCATGGCATAGCGGGAACTTTCCTTCCAGCCATTGAAGTCGCCTACCACATAGATTTCTGTGGCATTGGGAGCCCATTCGCGCAGGACAAAGCCCTCTGGAGTCTTGTGCAGTCCGAAGTAGAGATAGCCGCTGGCAAACTCACTGAGATTGTTAGTGCCGCCAGTTATCTCAGCCATCTTGCGAACAGCCTCATCATGGCGACCATTGATGGCATCTGCAAACTCCTGCAGTCCCTGGTCATTCTTGATGAGGCGCAACACAGGTGCTTCCTGGGGAGCTTTTGCAGCTTTTCCCTTGTTTGACGCTTTCCTTCTAGTGCTTCTCTTGGTTTCCTTGGAAACCTTTGCTTTAGTACGAGCCATTATGATGTGAATTAATTAGTTTCGAACAACGTGCTAATAGCTATTCCATCCTGATAAACAACCCTGCGCAGCAACTGGCCAGTCTTATCTTTCTCGAGGAATTCACCATTCTTCTTGTCAGCCGAGAAGTTGCCTTCATAGCGTATGCCGTCAGCATCTTCCAGGATGCCTTTTCCTTCTTTCAGTCCCTTGTGGAATGTGCCTTTGAAGCGGACACCATCAGCCTGACGGAGAATGCCTTCCCCATCGAGGAGACCATCCTTCCATTGACCGTCATACTCATCGCCATTTCCCCAGCGATACTTGCCCTGGCCATCTTGCTTGTTGTGGCGCCACTGGCCTACATAAGAGGCTCCCGTATGCCAGGAGAAAGTTCCCATGCCGTCCTGTTCACCGCCACTGAAGTGGCCCACATACTTGTCGCCATTGGCAAAGGTGAAGATGCCCTCACCAGTTCGCTGCCCATGAACATACTGTCCCTCATAGCGACTGCCGTCAGCAAAAGAGAAGATGCCCCTGCCATGCTGCTGGTCGTCAGCCCAGTCACCTGTGTAGGAGTCGCCTGTAGAGTATGTGAAAGTGCCCTTTCCGTGCTTCTGATTCTCTTTCCAGAAGCCCTCATAGCGGTTGCCGTCATTCCAGTCGAAGACTCCCTGACCATCTTTCATGTCATTCTTCCACTGGCCTTCGTAGTAGGCACCACCCTGAGCATAAGTGTATTTGCCAGTGCCTTCGCGCTTGTCTTGCATCCAGCCACCGACATAAGTGTCTCCGTTGTAGTAGAACATTGTGCCGAGGCCCTGCTGATAGTCCTTGAACCAAAGGCCTTCATAGCGATTGTTGTTGGAGAAGTAATAGGTTCCCTTGCCATGCTGCTGGTCCTGGTACCACTCGCCTTCATACTTCTCTCCATCGGCAAACTGGTAAACTCCCCTGCCCTGGCGCTTTCCTTTGATGTATTCACCTTCGTGCCAGTCGCCATTGGGATAGACAGTCTTGCCCTGTCCATAGGGTTTACCCTTCAGCATCTCCCCCTGGTATTCTCCACCACCGGGGAAGGTGTAGTTGCCTATCTTGATCTGCTGGGCCTGGAGGCTCAAGCAGGAAAAAGCCAGAATGATATATAGTGAGAAAGCAAGATGCTTCATCATTGTCATAAATATTTGCGCGCAAAGGTACGACAAATATTTGAATCTTGCAAATAACACACCACGAAAAGCGCCTATCAAAGCACTTTTTAACAAACTTCTAAGGAAGTTTACAGACCTTAAATCAATCGAAAGAGAGTTGCAGTTGGCTGACGAGTTCACCCACACCTGCATTCTGCTCCTGCATCATCTTGAGCATCTCGGGCTCACTATAGGAACGGACAACCTCCTGAATGTCTTCCAGTTCGGTCTCCAGGCGGAACTCAATGTTGCGCAAGGACTGCCTCATGGAACCCAGTATCTGAGGCATCTGGCCCTCCACGGTTTGCTGAATCTGAGGATTGCTCACAGTCAGGGTAGCGGTATTGTCGTCCTTGACCACAGGATGGAGGCCTTTGAGCCTTTGAGCCAGGGCAACACTCTCGTGAGGCAGGGAATCAATGAAGCCGAACCAGGCCGCAGTCAGTCTCTCACTGTTGATGGGCTCAGTCCCAGCCACCTCATCCACAGGAGCGGGAGCAGGCGCTTTCTCTTCCTCTTTCTTCCCTGCTCCATAGTGCTTGAAGGAGACCTTGGGCAACTTCTTTGGTGCAGCAGGAGCGGAAACTTGCTGTGGCTTGTTCTCAATCGTGGCAGGCTTAGTTTCCGATTGTGGCACGTCAACTTTGGCAACTTCACTGGCCTTGTCAGCAGGTTTGGCTGGCTCCGTTTTCTTGATGGGTTTTATTGTCTGTACAGGGCCATGCCCGGAAGCTTCCGCTTTGTCAGGTTCCGCCAGCTGTGCACACTGGATGAGGCAAATCTCCACCTGCAGCCTCTTGTTGCGGCTGGTGCGATAAGCCTGGTCACAGTCATTGGTGAGTCTCAAAGCCTTATAAATGAAGCGGATGGGAGTGCGCTGAGCCTGCTCCTGATAGCGGGAGCGCATCTTGTCGCTCATCTCCAACAGAGGCAAAGTCACAGCATCTCGACTCACAAGCAAATTACGCATATGAGTGGCAAGACCTGCTATGAAGTTACCTCCATCGAAACCCTTCTGCAGCACTTCGTTCAGGAGAAGCAGGCAGTCGGGAACCTTCGAGGCAAGGAAGTAATCCACCAGCTTGAAGTAGTATTCCTGATTGAGGACATTCAGGTTCTGGCAGACATTCTCGTACGTCAAGTTCCCACCAGAAAAGCTTACCATTTGGTCGAAGATAGAGAGGGCATCCCTCATGCCACCATCAGCCTTCTCAGCAATCAGGGAAAGCGCTTCAGGTTCTGCCTTATAACCCTCCTTCTCTGCCACATACTTCAGGTGGTCGATGGTGTTCTGAGTAGTCATTCGCTGGAAGTCATACACCTGGCAGCGACTCAGAATGGTGGGAAGAATCTTGTGCTTCTCGGTAGTGCAGAGAATGAAGATAACGTAGGAAGGCGGTTCCTCCAAGGTCTTGAGGAAAGCATTGAAGGCAGCTGGGGAAAGCATGTGCACCTCGTCGATGATGAACACCTTGTACTTGCCCGTCTGTGGTGGGATGAGCACCTGCTTGCCAATCTCGCGGATATCATCCACAGAGTTATTGCTGGCAGCGTCAAGCTCGTGGATGTTCATGGAGCGCTGCTGGTCGAAGGCCTGACAACTCTCGCACTTGCCACAAGGTTCCCCACCCTCCTGAGGGTCATAACAGTTGATGGCCTTTGCAAAGATGCGCGCACAAGTGGTCTTTCCCACACCTCGAGGTCCGCAGAAGAGATAGGCATGAGCCAACTTCCCACTGCTGATGGCATTTTTCAATGTGGTAGTCAATGACCGCTGACCTACAACAGAGTCGAAGTTAAGCGGACGGTATTTCAGTGCAGAAACAATGTATTCTTCCATATACCTTATATATTTTGTGCAAATATACAAAAAAGTTTAGAGTTTAGCGATTAAAGTTTAGAGTTTTTTACTAACTTTGCGGAAAAATACAAAACTGACATCTGATGAGTAAAATACATTCCGCCTGGCTTTTTATGTGCAGGCACAAATATATCATCACCATCCTCCTCATTGTGCTGATTGTGGGCATTGTGGATGAAGACAGCTTCCTGAACCGCCATCCACGCAGAGTCCGCATAGACATGCTGCGCCAGGAAATTGCCAACTACAAGCAGCAGTATAAAGAGGCAGACAGCAAGATACGCGAGCTGGAGACCAATCCAAAGGCAGTTGAAAAGATAGCACGTGAACGCTATCACATGAAACGTGCTGACGAGGATGTCTTTGTCTTTGTCGGAGAGCAAGAGGAAAACAAAGAGGAACCTGCTGAAACTGACGAGGAATGAGAGAGCTGACACCACTACAGAATGCCTGTTTCCGCATCGGAGCTGTCCTCATGCTCATCGGAGCTGCAATATATATAATGTATCCTATGGTTGGGATGTACATCTTTGGCATCGGCACCTTGATGTTCACCCTGATGCAAATCAAGACAGAATACTTGGGCAGAAGCATCACCCTGATTCGTCTGCGTCGCCAACAGATGCTGGCTTGCTGCTGTTTTGTGCTCACACTTGTCATGATGAGCATGCAGCAACACCAATGGGGACCTTTCCGCCATCAGGAATGGGTAGTTGCCCTGACCATAGGCTGCGTGCTTGAACTCTACACAAGCTTCCGCATCCCTCAGGAACTGAAGAAGGAATGACAATTCTCCCCTTAGATTGAGAGCCGAAAAGGGGTTCAGGGCAAAATGTTCTTGAACTTCTGGAACTGCTCGCTCTCTGTCTCTCCGAGGGCAGTCAGAAGGTTGCAAATGGCCTCAGCATGCATGATGCGAATCTTTCCGGCAAGTTGCAACTGGGAAAACCTCAATATCAGTTGGCGGGCTTCCTTCTCTGACTCTTCGCTCAAGGCACCTTCCCTCTGCTTTTCTGCCAGCAGATGTTCGCTGTCGGATGTAAGCACACGCACTTTCTTGTATGCTCTGGAGGTATAGGAACCCGACTGTGAATCGGAGACTTTGGCAAACTCGAGAAGCTGGATATCATCCACAGGAACCTTGGGAGTGCTGACTGCAAGGACATCGCCAAGAGGCACAATAATCCGCCCTCCCTCGTGTCCCTTCACACTCTCCAGTATGCCTTTGATGCCGGCATACTTTCCATTGAGGATGCAGACAGTATCGCCTATCATCAGCACCTTCTTGGAGGGCACAAAGTACTCAGCCTCGCCCTCAAGCCTTTCAACTGTCATGCGCAACATAGCCACTTGTTCATCGGGGATGTAGATGCATCCTGTCGGGGAAGAATCTGGGTGTAGGAAGCGCAGAGTGGCATCGAATGGGGGCTCTTGCCTAAGCCTGAGGATGTCTTCATTTGTAGCCTGCAGGAAAATATAATTGCCAGCAATGAGCCTTTTGCGTTCGATGGCTTTGTCATCAACAATATGCCTCATCACATCCAGAGGAACAAAATAGTCGTGAATCCCTGTCTTCAGGCTCTCTTTCTTCTTGATTTCCAGGTCATCAAGAATGCTAATGTCGCCGCTGTTGCTGTACATGACTAGCCAATCCAGCGGCTTGTTTCTTTCGGTCAAAGTGTCGGTATTAGGTTTCATTTTATGCGTTTAGATTGCAAATTTAGCAAAAAAAGTCCAATCTTCCAAATGAAAAGCCAAATATCTTCTCGTTAAGTCTGCAAACTAGGCACGTGATGATTGCAATCGCAACACTAGTAAATGCCAATCGTGGCACTATACGTTTGCAATCGTCAAACGTGATGTTTGGGATTTACCTGTGGGAGGTTTGCCGAGTTCTACTGCGAAACCTTGATGGGCTCCTCCAGACATTTCTCGTAGAACTGTCTTGGAGTGATGCGGACAGGCTCCTTCATGAACTCAGGACGGCTCCAGCTCCTGAGTAAGAGGCGGAAGAACTCAGGGTCTTCAGCAGGCACTTCGAAGGGTTTGTGCACTTGGCCATACTTGTCGAAATAGGAGAAGTAGGTTCGCGTGTAGTTCCCATCATCCCTGCGACTCTCAAAAAGAATCCAGCGATCGTTGCTCGAGAAGGAAGGATAGCTTTCCGGAAGTGTACTGTTCAGAGCAGTTGTATTGAGGAGTTCACCAGTCTCGAGGTCAAGAATCTGAGCATCTGCCGAGATATGCCAAATGTGGAAAAGCCCCCAAGGACCTTCTGCAAAGAGCACATAACGCCCATCCTGTGAGACTCGAGGCTGCACAGCACTACGCTCCTTCGCCCTTGCATCATAAATCAGTTCAGGCTCTCCAAAGGTCATTGTCTCGGCATCGAAGGAGAGGCGGTACAGATTGTACTTCAAGGTCTTGTACTGCTGCAAGAGTTCATCCGTGTCCTCATACTTGTTCAGATACTCGTGATAAGCCGAGCAATAGTAGAGCCACTTGCCATCAGGACTCCAAGAAGGGAAGAGTTCAAGCTCGAGGGAATCGTTCAGGACAGTCTGCACACGGTTCTTCTTCACATCATAGATGACCAGATCACTAGCCGACTCCATCACCTCCACCTTAGAAATCTCGCGAGTATGGAAGCTCTGCATGGTGTGGTCAGTGCTGAAAGCGATAATCGGCAAGTAGGGATGCCATGAATTATATGCGGCAGCCGATATCATGCTCTCATCCTTGAGGTTCACAAAGATGAGCTCTCCGTCGCTGACAATCATGGTGCCAGGGTTCTGGAAACGTGTGTGGAACATCATGTTGCTTGTCCCATAGTTCTGATAGGAGTGGCAATTGATGCATTGTCCCTCAAGACCTTTACTGATCTGGCGATTGTTGTAGATGGTTGTCTCTTCGAAGTTTGTCAGATTATACTGCCTGATGGACAGCTCGTCGTACCCCACAAATGTCGGAGGAAGCACACGATAGGAGATGTATGGGTCGATTTCCTCCTCTGCCACACTTATCTGGAAAGGCTTGTAGGCCTGCCACTTCCCATCCTTCCTCGTATAGACTGTGACGGAAAGGCTCTTTCCCTTAGCCGATGCAAGCATTTCCTTCCACTCTTTCCCATCGATTTGAACCTTGTTTTCCTTGCCACCATAGGTTTGCTCGCCATCTGGAGATGCGATGAGCGCCACCACATCATCAACATCATCAACAAGGAAATTGAGCGGAGCAATGTTTGGCGGAACTGTCACTCCCACATAATCAGGATAGATGGTGGGCGCAGCATCAACACTTGTAAAGCTCGACGGCAAAGAAGGATGCTTGGAGCAAGAAGCAAGGAGAAATGTAGAAATTAAGACAATAAGATAATAAGAGACCTTCTTCATTTCACAATTTCTTATTTTGTTGCTTTTACATTTTCTTATTTTCACAATTTCTTATTTTTAATTCGTCTGCACTTGTCTCAGCACACAATAGTCCCACATATATGTGTCGCCAAACTCTGGGCGAAGAGCACGGCCTATCTGTTGCTCGTTCATACCTTGAGAGGAATACTGCTTCATTCTTTCCGTGAAGGCATTATACCTGTCCACAACACGCTGGTCAAACTTCACGAAGGAGAGGTTCACACCCTCCATCCCCAGTTCATACACTTCGAAGAGCATCGCTTCCTGAACATGAATGGGGAAATACTTGCCTGGATTGATATTATAGAACTGCTGAACCTGCGACCAGAAGCAGTTCCTGTGGCGCATTATCATGGCACAACCCAAAGCCACTTCCTGCGCTTCGGGGTCATTAGTCATGTTGTACATCCACTTCTTCATGATGGTAAGCTCGACATATTTATCGTCTGTACCCACAAGTTCCGAGCCTTCATTGTAGAGTTTCAAGGGCATACGGAAGCGTTCATCCGTTTCTATCAGCCTCTCATCTTCAACAAAGCGCTTCATCTTCTCTGCCCATTTCTTCTGGAAAGTTGTCTTGCTCAGCAAGCGCAGGTACTTCTTGACATTGTTTATCTCACCATTCACAAGGGCACATTGCGTGAGCATTCGCATCGTGTAGTACGAGTAACCATAGTGCATACAACGCTCTATTGCCCTGCGAATGGCAAAGACAGTCTCACCATAGTTGAAGTAAATGAGGTCGGCAGCCTGGTCAGCTATGCGGATATGGATGGAGTCGCTCACCGTCACAGGTTGGATACTCTCATTATTATATAGGTAGCGTTTCGAGCAAAACTCTCCTCTGTTGATGAGTGCAATGTCGCGAAACATCACCATCTCCCTTGTTACAGGACCTTTCACCTTGGCTGCCTCGTTCAGGACATCATTCCATCTGCACTCCTCCACCCCACGTTGCATCCTCATCTCGGCATGGAAGTTGTAGTCCTTAAAGTCGCGAGATGACAGACAGAACCACATCAAAGCGGCCACTACCAACATTATGCTCTGGCTTTGCCAAAGCTTCTTCGTCTGCAAATACTTGATAAAAGGAAAAAAGACGGGCGTGATGAGTGCAATGTAGAAAGGTATCTCGAGGGAATAATCGCGCAAGTCATCGAGCTCAAACTTGCGGAAACCATAAAGCCAAGGCTGGTCTGGACGCATAAGTGTCGAGCCAGAAGTCTCAAGCAAAGGCACAAGCCAAAGGGCGAACAAAAGAATGATAACCGACTTCCACGAGGTTCTTACTGCCACAATCACTGCAGCAAGCAAAGCATAGATGCCTAATGGATAGTACAAGGCTGCCACCAAAGGCACCCAAGCAAAGGCTATCCATCCCTGAACCTTCTCGCTTACAGGAAGAAAACGCCAGAACGGGAAGGAAAGAAGCAAGGCTGCAAAGAGACCTAAAGAGTGATAGAAGACATAGTCGATGTCCCTGAGAATATAAACCCAATAGCCGAGTTGTATCACGCTGCACAACAAAGCAACCATTGGAATGAAGAGCAGGAAGCTCCACTCGTTTGGAACTTTGAAAGACAGCTTTGCCACGATGAAGGTTACAAGCCATAACGCGATGAGAATCAGCGTGCCAAGCACAGGATAGTAAAAGTATTGCGTCAGGTATGCACCTGTCCAAGAAAGCAAACCTCCAGGCACTCTTGTACATTCCTTGAAGAAGAGCGTTGTACTGTTCCACCAGCCTCTGTCCTGCATGAAGAACATCGTGTCGGCATTCCTCACATAAAGGAAGTACCAAGCCAGCAGAATAAAGTATGCGATGAAGAGAATGAAAAGTGTCGGAGCGGCTGGCCACTTCCTCTTTTCTTCTTTCCCTTGTTTCTTATTATCGCTTGCCTTCAGAATCTTACGTACGTTTGTGCCCATAGTTCATGATAGTTATGGTCGGAAGAAGTGCGGTCGTTTATGTAGTTGTACTGCACTTGAAATTTAAGGTTCTTGTGTAGTTCGAAGTTCGGACAGATGCCATAAATGCTCTTCATCGAACTCCAAGAAGCATCTTCCCGATAGGCGTCGTAGGTGCCGTAAACCTTCAGCCAACGGGTGATGGGCACGCCAAGAACGAGATACCAGCCATCTGCTCTGTTGCTTGAGCCTGGGTTCCAAGACTGAGTTTCCACATCAAAATCCTTGACATTAAGTCCCGAATGGTGTGCATATTCAGCCCTGAAGCTCCAATCATTATGCTCATAAATGCTGCCGAGAGCCCATCTGTTGCGCCTCACACTTACCCCATTCGAGCCAGTATAAGTGCCTGTCCAACCGAAGAGACCGATGTAGAGGTCCTTGACGGGCTGCACCTGAATGTTGCCCATCCAGTCTTTCTGCTTGTTATTGTCTTTCTTGTTTTGTCCGTTACCATTAAACATTGCGGCCTGATAGCGGATGAGCCGGCGCTGGTCCTTACCTACAGGAAAGAGGTCGCCCTGCAGTTGGAGGCCGAGGTCGCGGCCATTTTGAGCGACTTCACCACTCGGATCGTCCACCGAAAGAGCCGTCATGTGACGGGCAAGCTGCGAATAGTTGCCCATTCCCAAGTTCCAAGGATGCATAGGATTGTCGTAAGTGAAGCTGCGCTTAAACTGTCCCACCTTGATTTGGAACTCCTTGAAGCGCACCCACTCCAAGGTATAGTCGCGCATCGCAGGGTTCTTCAGCTCAAGTTGGACGCGATACTTGAAGTCCCTGAGAATGGTTCCTGAGACATAAAACCTTACCATTCTGCACTCGAAACCATTCTCGTCGGCATTGTCCCGACTCGAATAGCTGTACTTTCCAACGAAGTAACCACCGAATTGGGGGGCCGAGACATATTTCGTAATATGCCGACCATATTGAAGAGGCTCTTCGCCAGCCTCATCACCCGACATCGCCTTCTCTATCGCTCTGTTCAGATACGAGGTCAGGAAGCCTTCCTGATACTCATCTGTCTGTTCTGCCTTAACGGACGAAGCGGCACAGGTAAGTATCAGAAATACAGCAAGTAATGTCTTATGGTACCTCGAAAGCACAGTTGTTACGTTTTAGGGTTGAAAACTTAACGCGTTACGATGGCAAACGTATAGTGTTACGATTGCAATCATCACGTGCCACGTTTGAGGGCTAAGCACGCTTGATGTAATCGACTATCCAGGCTCCCACTTCCTTTGTGCCGTATTTCTCGCCACCTTCGACTTGAATCTCGGGCGTGCGAACATTCTGGTCGAGGCTTGCATTCACTGCCTCGCGAATGAGGGTGCCTTCCTGCTTCAGGTCGAAGTACTCGAAGAGCATGGCAACGGAAAGTATCTGAGCAAGCGGATTGGCGATGTTCAAGCCCTTACCTTGCGGCCAGCTTCCGTGAATAGGCTCAAACACGGGAGTCGAACTGCCTGTCGAAGCGCTTGGAAGCAACCCCATGCTGCCGGTAATGCAACTGCCTTCGTCGGTCAGGATATCGCCGAAAGTGTTCTCCGTCACAATGACGTCGAAGAAGCGAGGGTCTTGAATCATCCTCATCGCAGCATTGTCCACATACATGAAGTCCGTCTCGACATCAGGATACTCGCCCATCATCTCTTGTGCCACCTTACGCCACAAACGGCTGGATGCCAAGACGTTAGCCTTGTCCACAACAGTCAGATGCTTCCTGCGAGCTCGTGCATATTGGTAACCAACCCGAAGGATTCGCTCCACCTCGGGGCGGCTGTAGTAGTTCGTATCGAGTGCATCTTCCACGCCTTCCGCATTAACCGAGGGCTCTTGCTTCTTTCCGAAATACATGCCGCCAGTCAGCTCGCGAATGCACACGAAATCAGCACCACGCACCAACTCATCCTTGAGGGGAGACTTATGCACGAGGCAATCGAAAGTCTCTACAGGACGGATGTTGGCATAAAGTCCCAACTTCTTACGCATGGCAAGCAAACCTTGCTCGGGACGCACTTTTGCCGAAGGATTATTGTCGAACTTCGGGTCGCCCACACTTGCGAAAAGAACTGCATCAGCCTCCTTACAAGCCTGATAAGTCTCTTCGGGGAAGGGGTCGCCAACCTCATCGATGGCATGAGCACCACAAAGCGCTTCCTTGTAACTGACTTCGTGACCGAACTTCTCGGCAACTGCACTAAGCACGGCAACGCCCTGCTCCATTATCTCCGGGCCTATTCCATCGCCCGCCAATACTGCGATTCTAAGTTTCATCTTACCTATTGTTATAAATTACGTGTGCAAAGATACGAAAAAAAATGAAAACGAAAAAGTGAAAGCGAAAAATACTTGTCGAAGGAATCAAAGGAAACTGACTTTTTTTGCCCCATCCCTCTTTGGAGTCATTTCCAACTTAGTGGCTGAAACCCCGATAAATAGGGCGTGGAACATTTTTTGCCCATCTGCAGACGATGCTGTTTCCACATTCCCACAATTCAGCAATTCACAACAATCCGTACAAGCGTACAACTCGTACAATGGTTTTCGAGAGAAGTGCAAAGACTATATATTATATATATTATAATTAAGTCATGTAATTGATTATATATAAATATATAGCGAACCTCGAATGTCTTTTTTTCGCTTGTACGGTTTGTACGGTTTGTACGCTTGTACGGGCTTGACCTCATGATGCAGAAAAAAGAAAATCCGTACAACCGTACAAAACGTACAACCATTTTTTTGAGAAATGCGAAGACTATATATTATATTATATAATAAGTAATTATTTCCTTAATAATATAATATAGCAAACCTCATGTGTCTCTTTTTTCGCTTGTACGGTTTGTACGGTTGTACAGAGTCTTGAAAATCAGCGAGTTGCAAAAATCGCTCAAATTGCTGCTGAAAATCGCCCCAAATCGAGTGCTGAAATTTGGTAGTGTCGGAAAATTTTCGTACCTTTGTAGTGGAATTAAGAGATAAAGTCTCTTCGCACAGAAACCTGATCAACTTCTCTGCAAGGGCTGA